>NZ_JBHWIO010000105.1:6182-30606 GCF_042732075.1 Kitasatospora sp. NPDC059812 | reverse complement strand
CCCCGGGTGGGCTCTTACACACTGCGCATGTGGTGGTCAAAACCGCTGGTGGGGGGCGGCGGGTCGAGGGGGGCCCCCCTCCTGCTGTGGCGAGCGTCGCTCAGGAAGCGATCGCCCAGGAGGCGATGAACGCCGCCAACTTGGCCACACCGTCGACGATCTGAGCCTGCGTCAGGGAGCTGATCGAGAGCCGCAGCCGGTGCTCCCCGCCGCCCGCCGGGTAGAACGGCGCCATCGGCGTCCACAGCACCCCGTACCCGCGGGCGCAGCGTTCCATCGCCGCGTCGTCGGCGGCGAACGGGACGGTCAGCACGGCGAAGAAGCCGCCCTCGGGCCGGTTCCAGGACACGCCCAGCCGGCGCCGCTCGGAGGCCGGGAAGTGCCGGTCCAGCTCCCGCAGCAGGGTGTCCATGCCGGCCGCGTAGTGGGCCGTGGAGGCGGCGTTGGCGGCGCGCAGCCGGCAGTCGTGGCGCAGCAGCATGCCGCCGATGACGGCCTGGCTGAGCGCGGGCGTGTTGACCGTCGTCATGCTCTTCAGCTTGGCCAGTTCGTCCGCCAGCAGGGTGCGCCGCCCGCCGGGGCCGGCCACCTCCTGGTCGGCCACGACGTAGCCGAGGCGGGCGCCGGGGAAGCAGGTCTTGGCGAAGGAGCCCAGGTAGACCACCTGGCGGCGGCGGTCGAGCGCCTTGAGCGTCGGCCGCTCCCCCGGGTCACGGGCGAAGAAGCCGTACGGGTTGTCCTCGATGACGAGCAGGCCCTCCTCGGCGGCCGTCTCCAGCAGCCGGGTGCGGGCCGCGACGGGCATGCTGGTGCCCGAGGGGTTGGCGAAGTCCGGGACGACGTAGAGGGCGCGCGGGCGGCGGCCCTCGGCCCGCACGGCCCGGGCGGCGGCGCGCACGGCCTCCGGGTCGGGGCCGCCGGCCGGGCCCTCGGGGACGGGCAGGGTGGTCAGGTCGAGCAGCCGGGCGGCGCCGGTGACGCCGACGTAGCAGGGCGAGCTGACCAGCAGGACGTCGTCCGGGCCGGCGCACAGGGCGCGCAGGGTGAGCAGCATGCCCTCCTGGGCGCCGACCGTCAGCACCAGGGCCTCGGGGGCCACCTCCAGGCCCTCGTCGTTGGCGAGGGTGCGGGCGACCAGGTCGGCGATGATCCCCTTGGTGGGGCCGTACTGGAACAGCGCGGTGCGCACGGCGTCCCGGTCGAGGCCGCGGGCCGCCAGGTGGGCGAGGTAGGTGTCCAGGTAGGCGGGGACGTCCTCGGGTTCGAAGAAGCCCTCGTAGGGGCGGCCGGGGGCGAAGGAGACGGCGTCGGGGTAGCGGGTGGTGACCTCGTTGAGGAAGGTCATCGCGTCCAGCAGCGGGTCGGCCAGGCTGGCGTGCAGGTCGGCCAGGGGCAGGGGCTCGGGCGCGCTCACCGCAGGGCCTCGCGCAGCCGCTCGGCGGCGTAGCGCTGGGCGTCGGCGGCCGCGTCCAGGGTGCCGGTCATAGCGAAGAAGCCGTGCGGCATGCCGTCGTAGCGGCGGCTCTCCACCGGCACCCCGGCCGCGCGCAGCGCCTCGGCGTACTGCTCGCCCTCGTCGCGCAACGGGTCGTACTCGGCGGTGATGACGGTCGCGGGCGGCAGTCCGGCCAGACCGGGGGCGCGCAGCGGGGAGGCGTGCGGGTGGGCGCCGTCGGCGGGGTCGGCCAGGTAGTGGCCCCAGTACCAGTCCACCGAGCGGCGGTTGAAGAGCATCGGGTCGTCGTGCTCGCGCAGCGAGGGGGTGTCGGCGGCGTGGTCGGTGTTGGGGTAGACGAGCAGCTGGTGGCGCAGGGCCGGGCCGTTCTCGTCGCGGGCGATCAGGGTGAGGGCGGCGGTGAGGTTGCCGCCGGCGCTGTCGCCGCCGACGGCGAGCCGGCCCGGGTCGACGCCGAGCTCGCCGGCGTGTGCGGCGAGCCAGTACAGCGCGGCGCGGCAGTCCTGGACGGCCGCGGGGAAGGGGTGTTCGGGGGCGAGCCGGTAGCCGACGGAGGCGGTGACGCAGCCGGCCGCGTTGGTCAGCCGGCGGCAGATCGCGTCGCTGGTGTCGGGCGAGCCGAGGGCCCACCCACCGCCGAACAGATAGAGCAGGGCCGGCAGTTGACGGCCGGGCGACTCGGGACGGTAGAGCCGTAGGGCGAGTTCGCCGCCCGGTCCGGGGATGCGGTGCTCCTCGACGGCGGCGACCGGCTCGGGGCTCCCGGCCGCGGCGCGGATGTCGGCGAGGTCGGCGGCGCGGGCCTCGGCCAGGGTGAGGGTGTAGAGCGGCGGCGCACCGCTGCTCGCGCGCCGGGCGCGCAGCGCCTCGGCCTGGGGGTGCAGGGGCATGGGTGGTCCCGTTCGGTACAGATTCGGCACAGATCCGGTGCGGGGGCGTCGGCGGGCGGACTCAGGGCCTGAGGAGCTGAGGGCCTCAGGACCCGAGGGCCTGACGAGCCTAGGGGTCTACGGGCCTAGCGGTCGGCTTCGACGTAGACGGTCTCGTCGGTGCGGAACGCGGTGTCGAGGTCGGCGACGTCGGGGCGGGCACCCTGGCGGTAGGCGCAGTGGCGGATCCGCTCCGGTTCGAAGCCGGCGAGGGCGAGGACGTGGCGCAGCTCGTCCAGGTCGTAGATCCACTGGTGCCCGTAGTAACGGAAGATCTGGTTGACCAGGAAGGCCGGGCGGGCGGGCATCGGCGGGCCGAAGCCGAGGGTGGTGAGGCGGCGGCGGTGCTTGGCGAGGAAGCCGTCCCCGTTGGCGTAGCCGGCCAGGTAGCGGGCGAGGTCCGGGGTGGTGAGGCGCAGCACGCCGCCGGGGCGCAGGACGCGGCGGGCCTCGCGCAGCCAGCCGACCGCGACCGGCATGGTGACGTGCTCGATCAGGTGCTCGGCGTAGACCCAGTCGACGCTGGCGTCGGCGAAGGGCAGCGGCCGGCCGATGTCGAGCTGGGTGAACCAGCGGTCGCCGTCGATCCGGTAGAGGGTGCCGGGTTCGGTGGCGGCGCCGGGGCTGCGCAGGGCGGTGAGGTCGGTGCCGAGTCCTTCCGGGTGGGCGGTCCGGAAGGCGGCGAACTCGATTCCAGTGAGGCCGAGTTCGCGGAATCCGGCGTGGTCGCGGGGCAGCCCGCCGGGGTGCGCTTCGAGCGTGTCGCAGGTGGCGACCTGCTCGCTGAAGGCGTCCAGGCGGGTGGCGAGGCCGTCGGGGTCGTCCCAGTCCCAGCCGGGGAAAGGGTCGTTGCGTTCGGTCTCGGGGGTCGGTTCGGTCATCTGCTGTTCTCCATCCAGTAAGGACAACGTGGTGCGGGCCGTGCGCGGTTCAGCGGGCCGGGCAGGGCCAGGGGGCGAGGGCCGTGCGGTCCAGGTCGGCGAGCCGGGGGCGGCCCAACAGGGCCATGGTGTGCTCCAGTTCCTCGCGCAGCAGGTCGAGGACGCGGTGCACGCCGGCCTCCCCCTCGGTGGCGAGGCCCCAGAACACCGGACGGCCGACCAGGACGGCGCGGGCGCCGAGGGCGAGCGCGACGGCGATGTCGGCGCCGGTGCGCACCCCGCCGTCGAGCAGCACCGGCAGGTCGGCGGGTACCGCGTCGACGACCTCGGGCAGTGCGGCCAGGGAGGGCAGTGCGCCGTCGAGTTGCCGCCCGCCGTGGTTGGAGACCACGACGGCGTCGGCGCCGTGCTCGGCGGCGAGCCGGGCGTCCTCGGCGGTCAGGATGCCCTTGAGGACCAGCGGCAGCCGGGTGCGGGCGCGCAACCAGTCGAGGTCGGCCCAGGTCAGGGTGGGGTCGAACTGTTCGCGGGCGTGCTCGGCGATGCCCGAACCGCCGTGCGTCGCGCGGTGGCTGGCGGACATCAGGTCCTGGTCCAGGTTGACGGCGCGGACGGCGGGCGGGATCGCGAAGCCGTTGCGCAGGTCGCGCAGGCGGCGGCCGATCCTGGGGGCATCCACGGTCAGGACGAGCGCGGAGTAGCCGGCCGCCTCGGCGCGTTCGACCAGGGCGGCGAGCGCGGCGCGTTCGCGCAGCCAGTACAGCTGGAGCCAGAGCGGGCCGGTGGCGGCGGCCGCGATCTCCTCCAGGGTGCGGCTGGCGAACATGCCGGCGACCAGCAGGGCCCCGGCGCGGCCGGCGGCGCGCGCGGTGGCGGTCTCGCCCTCCGGGTCGACCAGCCGGTGGTAGGCCATCGGGGCGATGCCGACCGGCAGGCCGAGCGGCGCGCCGAGCAGTGTGCGCCCGGGCGAGCAGTCGGAGACGTCGACCATCGTGCGCGGGCGCAGTGCATAGCGCGCGAACATTTCCCGGTTCGCCGCCACGGTGCGTTCCGTGCCGCTGCCACCCTCGATGAAGTCCCATATTTCCGGGGAAAGTTGCGCGCGCGCGGCGTGCTCCATCCCGGCCAGCGTGAGTTCTCCCACGGGCGTCCTCGATTCCGGGCGGCCACGCGTGGACCAGCCCCGGTTCGGCAGCGTAGGAGCAACAACCGCATTGGTATAGACCTTGATTTGACCAAACGTCTGTGCAATCGTCTGGCAACGGAATTGACCGTTTTGGTTGTGAACGGCGTTCATGTCAAATCCCCTCACTTGTGTGGAGCGGTGTTGACCGGCATTTCCCCCTCTTCACTTCCGCCTTCCTCACCGCCGCACGCCGACGCCCCGGACGCCTGGGTCGACCGGCTGTTGCTGGCCGGTCCCGGAGGCGAGGAGTGCCTGCATCTCGGCGGACCACTCGACCGGGACGCCCTGCGCGCCCTGGTCGACGAACAGGCCGCGCACCTCGCCGCGGCCGGACTCGGCCCCGGCGGCACCGCCGCGCTACGGCTGCCGCCCTCGGTGGCGTTCGTCACGGTGCTGCTGGCGTCCTGGCGGCTCGGCGCCCAAGTGGCGCTGCTCGACCACCGCTTGACGGACCACGAGGTCGACGCGGCGGTGGCGCGGCTGGCTCCGCAGGTCCTGGTAGGCTCCGCCCACCGGCCCGCGGCGGCCCTGCGCGGCTTCTCCGAGGTCGAGCCGGTGGCCGTCCGGCTGCCGGACGGGCTCCCGGCCCGCACCGGGCACGCGCTGATCCAGCTCAGCTCCGGGTCCACCGGCCCGGCCAAGGTCATCGCCCGCACGGCCTCCGACCTGCTCCGCGAACTCGACTGCTACCACAGGCTGGTGGAGTTCCCCGGCGAGGGCGAGCGGGTCGTCCTGCTGTCCTCCGTGGTGCACGTGCTCGGCCTGGTCGGCGGACTGCTCAACAGTCTGCACGCGCGGGTCGCGCTCACCGTGCCCGAGCGGATGACGGCGGCGGGCATCCTCGCCGCGGTCGCCGCCGGCGACCGGCCGACCACCGTCATCGGGGTACCCTTCCACGCCGAACTGCTGGCCGGCACCGTCAACCCCCCGGCGCTGCCGGGGCTGCGACGGATGATCGTGGCCGGCGAACTGGTCCGCCCGGGCCTGCCCGCGCTGTTCGCCGACCGCTACGGCGTCCCGCTCGGCACCATGTACGGGATGACCGAGACCGGGGTCATCGCCACCGACCTGTCCGGCACGCTCCACCCGGCCAAGCAGCCCGTCCACGAGATGCGGCTGCGGATGGTCGCGGGCGAGCTGCGGATCGGCACGGAGGCCTCGCCCTACCCGGGGCTGGACGACCCGACCCGCTGGTCGGACGGCTGGCTGCACACCCGCGACGCGGCCGAACTCGACCCGGCCACCGGCCTGGTCACCGTCCTCGGCCGCCTGGACTCACAGGTCTCGATCGGCGGCCTCAAGGTCGACCTCACCGAGATCGAGCAGACCCTCACCGCGCTGCCCGAGGTCCGCGAGGCCGTCGTGGTCTTCGAGGACGGCGCGATCGAGGCCTACCTCGCCACCGAACCCGACGCCGACCTCGCCCTCGTCCAGGACGGGCTGGCCCGCCGGCTCGCCGCCTACAAGCGGCCGCGACGGCTCGCCCTGCTGCCCCGACTCCCCCGTACCGCCACCGGAAAACTCCTGCGCGACCCGGCCGCCCTGCGCAGCACCGCCACGGCCGCCGCGCTCTGATCCACCGCACGCACCCCGACAAGGAGCCACACCATGCAGGACCGCGTCCGCGAGTTCGTCCTCGCCTCGCTCACCGAGATGCAGTACGACGTCTCCGAGGTCACCGGGGACACCGACCTCGGCCCGGCCGGGCTGGACCTCGAATCGCTCGCGCTGGCCGAGCTGTCGGTGCAGGTCGAGGACGAGTTCGGGATCAAGTTCGACCTCGACGAGATGGAGACCACCGCGCTGATGACGCTCGACGAGTTCACCGCCGACGTCGTCAAGCGGATCGACGCCAGCGCCGCCACCGCCACCGCCGGCAGCCCGGCGTGAGCGGCTCCGCCCTCCCCGACCGGGCCGAGGTCCGCGCGATGCTGGCGGCGTTCGGGCAGCGCGCCGCCGACACCGTGCCCGACGACCTCGGATCGCTCGAACTCACCTGGCTCATAGCCGAGTTCGAGCAGCGCTACGGCATCCAGGTGGACCTCGACGACGACCGCTTCGGCGCCGTCCGGACGGTCGACGACGCCACCGAACTGCTGCGCGCGGCCGTCCTGGCCGAACGTGTGGGCGCCCGGCCATGACCACCGGCGCGCCCTCCGCGCACCGGCCGCGCGGCCGGCCGGTGGTCACCGGGCTCGGCGTACTCAGCGCCGCCGGGCGCGGACTCGGCCCGCTGACCGAGGCCGCCGCCCACGGCAAGACCGCCTTCGGCCCGGTCACCCGCTTCGACGTGAGCGCCCGCCGCACCACCCGGGCCGCCCTGCTGCCCGACGACGTGCCGCTCGCGCACACCTTCCCGCTGGCCCGCGCGGTGCTCGACGCCGTCGGCCAGGCCTGCCGCCAGGCCGGACTGACCGCCACCGACGGCGCGGACACGCCCGTCCTGCTCGCCCTGCACAGCGACGAACGGACCAGGGGCACCGCCGACGCGGTGGCCGCCGGCGTCCGCGCCGCCTGGGGCACCGCGGGCGTCACCCGGGTGTACACCGGCGCCTGCGTGGCAGCCGCGACCGCCGTCGCGGACGCCGCGGCGCTGGTCGCCACCGGGCGGCACGAGCGGGTCCTGGTCGCGGCCGGGCACCTGGTCGAGCCGGGCGTCTTCGCCGTCTTCGACGCCGGCCGCGCGCTGGCCCGGGACGGCGAGCTGCGCCCGTTCAGCACCGGCCGCACGGGCACCCTGCTCGGCGACGCGGCCGCCGCCGTGCTGGTCGAGGCCGCCCCGGCGGCCGAACGGCGCGGCGCCGCCGCCCTCGCCCGGCTGGCCGGTTGGGGCCGGGCCGGGGACGCCCACCACGTGTGCCGCCCCGAACCGGACGGCGCCGGAGTCGCCAGGGCCGTCGAGGCCGCGCTCACCCGCGCCGGCGTCACCCCGGCCGAGGTCGGCTACGTCAACGCCAACGGCACCGGCTCCACCCTCGCCGACCAGGCCGAGGCGAGCGCGCTGCGCCGGGTCTTCGGCTCGCACACCGCCGAACTCCCGGTCAGCTCCAGCAAATCCGTCCACGGGCACGCCTTGGAAGCCTCCGCCCTGCTCGAACTCGCCGTCACCATCGGCGCGTTGGGCACCGGACTGCTCCCGGTCAACGCCGGCTGGCTCGGCCCGGACCCGGACGTCGGCCTGGACCTCGTCCTGGACGGCCCCCGCGCCGCCCGCCCCGGCTACGCACTCAGCCTCAACTCCGCCTTCGGCGGCGCCAACACCGCCCTGCTGGTGGCCCCCGCATGACCGGCCACCGGACCCCGCCCGCCGCCCGACGGCGCCGACCCCGTACCCCGGCACCCACACCATGACCACCGACGCCACAGCCTCCGACACCACGGCCTTCGACGCCACAGACCCCGACGCCACGAACGTCGGCGCCGCACCCGCCCCGGCCGCCGCCCGGCTGCGGGTCCTCGCCGAGGCCCGCCGACCCGACCCCGGCTCGGCCGACCCCGACCTGGCCGGCCCACCGCCACCGCTGCCCGGCTTCGCCGCCTCCGGCTTCAACCCGCTGGTCGCCGACACCGCCGACCGCTGCCTGCGCGCCCACCACGGCGCCCCGCCCGCCCCCGGGCGGACCGCACTGCTGCTGGCCAGCGCCGGCGGCGACCGCGCCACCGCGCGGGCCATCGACCAGAGCGCCGAACCCGGACGGCGCCCCGCACCGCTGCTGTTCTTCCAGTCCAACCCCAACGCCGTCCTCGGGCACATCGCCGCCCGCTGGGGCCTGACCGGCCCCGTCGTGGCGATCAGCCCGGCCCACGCCGTCCCCGGGCAGGTGCCCGCGGACGCGCTCGACCTCGCGGCGCTGCTCCTCGCGGACGGCGACGCCGACCAAGTGCTGGTCATCGCCGCCGAACCGGGCGACGACGGACCGGGCGAGGCCGCCGGACACGCGGTGGCCGTCCTGGTCACCGGCTGACGTCCTGGTCACCGTCTCAGTCACCGCCTCAGTCACCGCCCGAGTCACCGCCTCAGTCACCGCCCGAGTCACCGGCTGAACCGTCCGGCCACCGCCGGCCGTACCCACGGACGAGGCCCGACGACTGAAGCAGCCGCACCCGGCAGACCAGCACCCGGCCCCGTCACCCACCCAGGCCCCGTCGCACCCGCCGACAGCCCACCGACACCCGCCGACACCGTTCGCCGACACCCTGCGCCGCCCGCGCGGCCGCCCGACCCACGCCAACCGATCAGCCGCCCGGGCCGTCTCCGGCCCCGAGGGAGGGATCCACCCCGTGACCATCCGCAGTGTCCGCAGCCTGATCGCGGACGACCCCGACGTGGGCGCCGGCAACGTCCTGACCGCCCGGCTCGCACTCGGCCTCGGCCTCGACGAACCGCTGCTGACCTTCGACACCCCGGTGGACGACCACCCCGCCTGGCAGCCGCTCACCCTGCGCGAGCTCGACCGCGCCGTCCGGGCCCGCGCCGCCGCCCTGCACGCCCTAGGCATCACCCGGCGCGACCCGGTGGTGGTCTTCGCCAGCGACGCCGCCGACCACGTGCTCGCCTTCCTCGCCCTGACCCGGCTCGGCGCCATCCCCGCGCTGCTCAACCCCAACGTGGACGGCGAGCGGGCCGCCCGCTACATCGCCCGCCTCGGCGCCGTCGGCGTCCTCGCCGACCCGGCCCACCTGGCCGCGCTGGCCGGCCACGACCTCGGCGCGCCGCTGCTGCCCGAGATCTCCACCCTCGGCACGGGCGACCCGGATGCCGCCCCCGAGCCGTACCGGCACTGGTCCGGCGACCCGGTGGCGATCACCCACTCCTCCGGCACCACCGGAATGCCCAAGGCCGTCGTCCACTCGCACGCGAGCCTGTACGCGGCGATCCGCCACCGACTGCGGCTGCCCCGCCCGCAGGGCCAGGACCGGATGCTCAGCGCACTGCCCGCGCCGCACGCCGCCACCCTGATCGCGCTCAACCTGGCGCTCAGCTCGCACACCGAACTCGCCGTGCTGTCACGGCAGTCCGGCGCCGGGGTGCTGGACGCGATCGAGCAGTGGCGGCCCACCGGGGTGATCGGCTTCGCCGCCACCTGGGCCGAACTCGCCCACCACGACCTCGCCGCCCGGGACCTCGCCACCGTCGCCCTGTGGTGGAACACCGGCGACTGCGCGCACGAGGTGCACATCCGCCGCCTGATCGCCGTCGGCAGCCGGGAGTCCGTCACCCGCGCGGGCCGCACCCGGACGCCGGGCTCGCTGTTCGTCGACGGCCTGGGCTCCACCGAGATGGGCCACTCGCACTTCTTCATCACCCACGGCCCCGGCACCGAGCGCTACGGGCGCTGCGTCGGGCGCCCGCACGCCTTCGTCGACTGCGAGGTGGTCGGCCCGGACGGCGAGCCGCTCGGCCCCGGCGAGGTCGGCGAACTCGCCACCTCCTCACCGACCCTGGCGCTCGGCTACTGGAACGACTCGGCCACCACCTTCCGCACCCGGATCCGCGGCCGCTTCCTCACCGGCGACCTGATGTACCGGGACGAGGAGGGCTACTACTACCACGTCGACCGGGCCGTCGACTCGGTCGAACTCGGCGACGGCAAGCGGCTGTTCACCGCCATGTCGGAGGAGCGGGTGCTGGCCGCCCGCCCGGACGTGGCGGACTGCACGGTGGTCGCCGTGCGGGACGGCGAGCGCGTGGTCACCGACGTGCTGCTGATCCTCGCCGCCGACGCCGACCCGGCCGCCGACCGGACCAAGGACGTCATCGCCGCCCTGGACGAGGCCGCCGCCGCGACCGTGCGCCAGGTGCTGGTCGTCTCCGGGGACGACATCCCGCTCGGCCCCACCGGCAAGGTCCGCAAGGTGCTGCTGCGCCAGCGCTACCTCGACGCCGCGGCCGGTGCCCGATGACCCGCCGCGAGGGCGCCGTCGTCACCGGCCTCGGCCTGGTCTCGCCGCTCGGCCGCAAGCCCGCCGAGGTGTTCGACGCGCTCAACGCCGGGCGCTCCGGACTGACCGCCGTCCCCGAGGGCCATGCCGCGCACGGCTGGCTGCCCGCCGCCGGGATCGCCCCCGCCGTGGACGGCCGCGAGGTGCTGCCGCCCACCGAGACCCGCTGTGTGGACCGCTTCGTGCTGCTCGCCCTGGCCGCCGCCGACGACGCGCTCGCCGACGCCGGCCTGGTCGTCGGCCGGGACGCCGACCCGCACCGCACCGCCGTGGTGCTGGCCACCGGCGGCGGCGGGCTGGAGACCTTCGAGCAGCAGTCGCACCGCCGGCTGGAACGCGGCCGCCCCGGCGTCAGCCCGTACCTGCTGCCGGGCATGCTCTCCAACATGGCCACCGCCCGGATCGCCATCAAACACGGGATCCGCGGCTACAGTTCGGCCGTGGTAACGGCCTGCGCGGCCGGCGCCCAGGCCGTCGCCGAGGGGCTGCGGCTGATCCGCTCCGGCGACGCGGACGTGGTGGTGTGCGGCGGCACCGAGTCCTCGCTGCACCCGACCATCGCCGCCGCCTTCACCAACGCCCGTGCGCTCGCCCAAGGTTGGGACGATCCGGAGCAGGCCAGCCGGCCCTTCGACACCCGCCGCAACGGCTTCGTGCTCGGCGAGGGCAGCGCCGTCCTCGTCCTGGAACGTGCCGACCACGCCGACGCCCGCGGCGCCGCCGGGTACGCGGACGTCATCGGCTGGGGCGCCTCCACCGACGCCCACCACCCGACCATGCCCCGCCCCGACGGCTCCGGCGCCGCCGACGCGATGCGCTCCGCGCTCGCCAACGCGGGCCTGGCACCGGGCGACATCGACTACGTGAACGCCCACGGCACCGGCACCAAGCTCGGCGACGTGGCCGAGACCGCCGCCCTGCACGCCGTCTTCGGCGCGCACCCGCCCGCGGTCAGCTCCACCAAGGGCGCCACCGGCCATCTCCTCGGCGCCGCAGGCGCGTTGGAGGCGGTGGTGACCGCCCTGGCGGTGGCGAGGGGGACGCTGCCGCCGACACTCAACCTGACCGACCCCGACCCGGCCTGCGACCTGGACCACGTCCGGGGCGGGGCCCGATCCGCACCGGTGCGCGCCGCGCTGAGCAACGCCTTCGCCTTCGGCGGCCACAACCTCAGCCTGATCCTCGGCCCGGCGTCCACCCGGGCCGCCAAGTAGCGCGCCGATCCACGCCCTTCCATCCCTCCGGGGGAGATCCCGTTGTCCATCCAGTCCATCACCCACGTCGAGTTCCACTGCGCGGACGCCGACAAGACCGCGGCCGGGCTCTGCGCCGACTTCGACTTCACCGCCGACGCCCCGGAGACCGCACCGGACGGCGCCCGCACCATCCGGCTGCGCCAGGGCTCGATCCGGATGCACCTGGCCTCCGCCGCCGACCCCGACCACCCGGTGGCCGGCTTCGTCGCCCGGCACGGGGACGGCGTCGCCGCCCTCGCCCTCGCCTGCACCGACCCGCAGGCCGCGCTGGAGCGCGCCGAGCGGCACGGCGCCCGCGTGCTGGACCGGGCCGGCGGGCTGATCGCCGGCTTCGGCGACACCGCCCTGCGGTTCGTGCCGCTGCCCACCGCCGACCCCGCCGACGAGCCGGGCCTGCTGGACGCCCTGGACCACGTCGCGATCTGCGTCCCGGCCGGCGAACTCGCCGACGCCGTACGGTTCTGCGAGGCCGCGCTCGGCTTCCACCGGATCTTCGGCGAGTACATCGAGGTCGGCCAGCAGGCCATGGACTCCAGCGTGGTGCAGAGCGCCTCCGGCGAGGTCACCTTCACCCTGATCGAGCCGGACACCACCCGGCGGCCCGGCCAGATCGACGAGTTCCTGGCCTCCCACGACGGCGCCGGAGTACAGCACCTGGCCTTCCGCACCGGCGACATCGCCACCGCCGTCCGGACCGCCCGGGCCAACGGCGTGGAGTTCCTGAGCACCCCGGGCGCCTACTTCGACGCCCTGGCCGAGCGGTTCGGCGAGACGGCCATCCCGGTGGAGACCCTGCGCGACCTGCACGTGCTCGTCGACCAGGACCACGGCGGCCAGCTGTTCCAGATCTTCGTCCGCTCCACCCACCCGCGGCGGACGTACTTCCTGGAGCTGATCGAGCGCCAGGGCGCCGGCACCTTCGGCACCGCGAACATCAAGGCCCTGTACGAGGCCGTCGAGCGGCAGAGCTCCGACGCCGCCGTCTGACCGCCGCCCACACCTCAAGAAGGGGCACACCCCATGACCACCGCCGTCGAGTTCCGCCTCAGCGAGGCCGAACACGCCCTGCTGCCCACGCCCGAGGAGGTGGCCCACTACCGCGAGCACGGCTGGTACCTGTCCCGGAAGCTGTTCAGCGACGAGGAACTGGACACCCTCCAGGCCGCCACCGAGCTCTACTACGGCGGCCACCGCGACCGCGAACTGCCCGCCCGCCCGCCGCGCCTGGCCGCCTGGGAGCCCTCGCAGGGCCCGATCCAGCGGCACAACGACTACGTGCACTACGAGAGCGACGCCATCGGCGCGATCCTGCGCAAGCCGCTGATCGGCGCGGTCGCCGCCCTGCTGGCCGGCGCCGAGGAGATCCGGGTGTTCCAGGCCACCCTGATCTACAAGCCGCCGGTGCCCGGGGAGCCGAGCAACCAGGTGCCCTGGCACTTCGACAAGCACTACTGGCAGACCTCCACCTCGGAGGAGATGCTCACCGCGTTCATCCCGTTCCACGACTGCCGCGAGGAGAACGGCACCATCACCATGGTGGACGGCAGCCACCGCTGGCGGGAGCTGGACTCCGGCGAGGACTCCACCCGCCACTTCGCCGACCGCGACCGCACCGAACTCGACGACATCCTGGCCGCCAACGCCGCCCACAACGGGCAGCAGGTGCGCATCGTCCCGATGCACATCCCGCGCGGCCACATGTCCTTCCACCACTGCCGCACGTACCACGGCAGCGGCCCCAACCTGGCCTCCTTCCCGCGCCGGGCCGTCTCGCTGCACCTTCAGGACGGCGCGAACGAGTACCGCCACCACACCCGGGCGGACGGCGGCCCGGTGGTGTACAACCACGACGTGCTGGTGCGCCGCACCGCCGACGGCCGGCCCGACTACGCCGACCCGCAGTTCTGCCCGACCATCTGGCGAGGGGCCCGGTGACGGCTCCCCCGGCGACCGTGCCCCCCGGCGCCGCGGCTCCCGGCACCACTGCTCCCGGTGCCGCGGTTCCCGGCACCGCGCCGCTGGACACGCCGGCCGAGCGCTACCGGATGCTGCGGCTGATCCGCGGCTTCGAGGAGCTGGCGCTCGGCCTGGTGAAGGCCGGCGCGATCCCCGGCGGCATCCACCCGTACATCGGCCAGGAGGCCGTCGCGGTCGGCGTCTGCTCGGCACTCGGCCCCGCCGACCGGCTCACCAGCACCCACCGCGGCCACGGCCACGTGCTCGCCCGGGGCGCCGCACCGCACCGGCTGCTCGCCGAACTCGCCGGCCGCGTCGACGGGTTGAACGGCGGCCGGGGCGGCTCGATGCACGCCGCCGACCTCTCGCTGGGCATCCTCGGCGCCAACGGCATCGTCGGCGCCGGCGCCCCGATCGCGGTCGGCGCCGCCTGGGCCGCCCGGCAGGCCGGGGACGGCCGGGTCGCGGTGGCCTTCTTCGGCGACGGCGCGCTCAACCAAGGCGTGCTGCTGGAGTCGTTCAACCTCGCCGCGATGTGGCAGCTTCCGGTGGTGTTCGTCTGCGAGAACAACGGCTACGCCACCACCCTGCCCGCCGCCACCGCGGTCGCGGGCAGCGCGACCGGGCGGGCGGCCGCCTTCGGCATCCCCGCCGAGGAGGTGGACGGCATGGACACCGAGGCCGTCCGCGCCGCCGCCCTGCGCGCGGTGGAGCGGGCCCGGTCCGGCGGCGGCCCCGGCTTCCTGGAATGCCGCACCTACCGCTACGAGGGCCACCACACCATGGAACGCCGGATGAAGCTGCACTACCGCACCCCCGAGGAGGTCGAGGCCTGGCGCGCCCGCGACCCGCTCCCCCGGGCCGCCGCCCAGCTGGAGCAGCCGGTCGTCGCCGAAGTCGACGACGCGGTGGCCCGCCAGCTCGCCGCCGCCGAGGAGTTCGCCCTCGCCTCCGAACACCCCGACCCGGCCGGCGCGTCGGACCACCTGTACGCCGACGGCCTGCGGCCCCGAGCCGGGGCGGTGTCATGACCAGGCTCTCGTACACCAAGGCCCTCAACCGGGCGATCGCCGACGAACTCGCCGACGACCCGGCGGTCTGCGTCTTCGGCGAGGACATCGGCGCCGGGATGGCCGGCCCGACGCTCGGCCTGCTGGACCGCTTCGGGCCCGAGCGGATCGTCGACACCCCGCTGTCCGAACAGGCCTTCACCGCCATGGCGATCGGCGCGGCGCTCGCCGGGCGGCGCCCGGTGCTGGAGTTCCAGATCCCCTCGCTGCTGTTCCTGGTCTTCGAGCAACTCGTCAACCAGGCGCACAAGTTCTCGCTGATGACCGGTGGGCAGGCGAGCGTCCCGCTGACCTGCCTGGTGCCCGGCTCGGGCTCCCGGGACGGCTGGGCCGGGCAGCACTCCGACCACCCGTACAGCCTGTTCGCGCACGCCGGGGTGAAGACCGTGGTGCCCGCCACCCCGACCGACGCCTACGGGCTGCTGCGATCCGCGATCCGCGACCCGGACCCGGTCGTGGTGTTCGCGCCCGCCGCCGCCCTCCCGGTGCGCGAGACCGTCACCTGGGACCTCGCGCCGATCCCGCTCGGCCGGGCCCGGATCCACCGCCCCGGCACCGACGTCACCGTGGTCGCCGTCGGACACCTGGTGCACGACGCGCTCGCCGTGGCGGACGAGGTCGCCGAGGACATCTCGGTCGAAGTCCTCGACCCCCGCACGCTGTACCCCATGGATTGGGCCGCGCTCGCCGCCTCGCTGGAACGCACCGGCCGGCTGGTCGTCTTCGACGACTCCAACCGCAGCTGCGGCTTCGCCGCGGAGGTGCTGGCCACCGCCGCCGAGGAGATGCGCCTGATCGCCCCGCCCCGCCGGGTCACCCGCCCCGACGGCACCGTCCTACCGTTCGCCCCCGCCCTCGACCGCGCCCTGCAGCCCGGCCGCGAGCAGCTGCGCCACGCCCTGCAGGCCGTCCTCAAGCACCCCTGAGACCCCTGAGACCACCGAGCAGAAGGAGCCGCCTTGTCCACCAACCGCTACCACTGGGACCGTTCGCACCCCGGCCTGACCAGCCTCCAGCAGGCCATCGACCCGCTGCGCCGCGAGGTGGTCGGCCACGGCGTGTACGGCGGGCTGACCAGCATCGGGCGCGTCCGCACCTTCCTGGACAGCCACGTCTTCGCGGTCTGGGACTTCATGTCGCTGCTGAAGAGCCTGCAGCGCGACCTCACCAGCGTCGAGGTCCCGTGGGTCCCGAGCGGGCCGACCGCCAGCCGCCGGCTGATCAACGAGATCGTGCTGGTCGAGGAGAGCGACGAACTCGGGGAGGGCTACACCAGCCACTTCGAGCTGTACGTCGAGGGCATGCGGCAGGCCGGCGCCGACCCGGGCCCGGTGGAGGAGTTCCTGGGGCTGCTGGGCACCGGCACCGCCGTCCCGGAGGCGCTGAAGGCCGCCGCGGTGCCGCAGGCCGCCGTCGACTTCACCGGCACCACCTGGTCGATCATCGAGAACGCGCCGGTGCACTGCCGGGCCGCCGCCTTCGCCTTCGGCCGCGAGGACCTGATCCCGGACATGTTCGCCCAGGTGGTCGGCATCGACGACCCGGACGGCGTGCTCACCGTCTTCAAGGACTACCTGGCCCGGCACATCGAGGTGGACGGCGAGCAGCACACCCCGATGGCGATGCAGATGCTGATCGACCTGTGCGGCGACGACCAGGCCAAGTGGGACGAGTGCGCCGAGACCGTCCGCACCGCGCTGCGCGCCCGGGTGCAGCTGTGGACGGCGATCGAGGCCGCCTTCGCGTAGCGCGGCCGGGGCGCGGCTCACAAGCGCCTCACGCCACACGCGGTGCGGCTCAGACCACCTTCGGGACGGCGGCGGCCGACGCGGGCAGTTCGTCCGCCGCCGTCCGGAAGCGGTGCAGCGCGGCCCGGCCCTCCGCCCCCCGCACCCGGGCGGCGAGCCGGGCCGGCAGCACCACGGTGGTCAGGTAGCCGGCGCCGCCGAACCCCTCGACCGTCCAACTCACCCAGGGAAGAGGGTAGTTGGCAGCAGGACTGAAGAACACCGGCCGGTGCCCCTGGAAGCTCACCCGATAGGCCCCGAACCGGCTCCAGTTCGAGAAGCTGAACCGGCGCTCCTGCGGGTCGAAGCCCAGCGGCACGCAGTCCCGCAGCCGGGAGCGGCCGAGCGAGGCCAGGAAGCCGAGGTTGGAACGCAGGTTGAGGTGCGCGGCCGGGAACTCCTCGACCGCCGCCCGCAGCGCGCCCGCGAGCGCCGCCGGGCCGTCCTCGGGCCGGTGCGACACGTGGACGTCGCCCAGCAGGTTGCCCACCAGGGCGGGTGAGAGTCCGAGCCAGCGCCGGGCGTTGACCGGTACGGTCAGCCAGCGCTCCGCCTTGTCGCCGTCCAACTCCCTTATGGTGCTGACGACATGGGCGCAGAGCACGTCACCGGAGGAGAGCCGCCGGCCGGCCGTCGCACTGAACTCCGTGCGCATCCGCTCGACTTCGGCGTCCCCGAAGTAGATCTGGACGGTCCGATTGGCCCGCGGACCGAGCGCCACTTCGCGGGCCAGCAGCTGCGCCTGCGCCGTCGAGGGCACCCGGAAGCCGGGCCGTCCGCAGTCCTCGGCCGGGAGCACCCGGTCCAGCAACTCGTCCTGGTCCTCGACCAGTTCGGCCTCCGGAAGCTCCTCGTCCTCGACCGCCGCCGACCAGATCCGCAGCAGCAGCATGAAGCTGTGCAGATCGCCGATCGCGTGGTGCCAGGAGCATCCCAGCACCGTCCCGCCGTCGCCGGTGCGGGTGACCCGGACGGTGAGCAGCGGGACGCCGCCGCCGCGCGCGGCCGGGGCGTCCACCGGATCGACCAGTTCGGAGCCGGCGGCCGTCACCCGGCCCATCGCCTCGGCGAGCGTGCCGGCCACGGTGTAGACGTCCAGCGGGACGCCGGAGTCGTCGCAGACCGCTTCGAGGGCGCCTCCCTCACCGGTGCGCAGCCGCCCGGCGAACACCGGCACCCGGTCCAGTGCGCGGGCCAGTCCGGCGGCCAGCCGGTCCTCGTCCAGCGCCTGGTCGAAGTAGAGCACGACCGAGACGGCGAGGTCCGCCAGCATGGTGTCCATCAGGCCGCAGTGCAGCACCGTTCCGGGGGCGCGGCCGGCCCTGACAGTCCGGGATCTTCGCAACACCGGCCAACTGTTCATGCGTTCCGTCCCCGGTTGTTCTGCGGGTGGCGTGCGGGCACGCCGAACGATAGTGCCGCGCCGTCACAGTGGTCCAGTCCAATCCCGGGATCCGGAAAGGCCGCTGGACTGCTGCGGCGATAGAATGCCCAGCATGGGAGAGCGCCCGGGCGCACCCACCGCGCCGCCCCTCGTCCTGGTCACCGACACCGGGTCGCTGCTGATCGACCCGGCCCTGGCCTACCACCTCGGCCGCGACCCGACCAGCGAGATCGTCCTGGACGACCCCCGGGTCTCCTGGCACCACGCCGTCCTGCGGGCCACCGACGGGCACTGGCTGCTGGAGGACGTCGGCAGCACCAACGGCACCTACGACCAGGGCCACCGGGTCGACCGCGAGGACATCGGCCCCGGCACCCGGCTGCGCTTCGGCGACCCGGCCGACGGCCCGTCCGCGACCTTCGCCGGCCTGCCCCGCCTCGACCCCGGCGAGCGGTCCTCCCTGCTCGCCCCGCAGGCCTCCGGCACCTTCCGCAGCCCCAGTTCGGTGCTCCAGCTGCCCGGCCGCACGGTCCGGATCGGCCGCTCGCACGACAACGACCTGGTCCTGGACGACCTGGTGGTCTCCCGCCACCACGCCGAACTGCGCGAACTGCCCGGCGGCGGCCACGAGATCGTCGACCTGGACAGCCACAACGGCACCTACCACAACGGCCGCCCGGTGCAGCGGGCGCCGGTCGGCCCGGCCGACATCGTCGGCATCGGCCACTCCGCGCTCTGCCTCTCCGACGACCACCTGGTCGAGTACACCGACACCGGCGAGATCTCCCTGGATGTACGGCACCTGGTGGTCCGGGTCGGGTCCGACCACCGGGTGCTGTTGGACGACGTGAGCTTCCCGCTCGCCGAGAAGGCGCTGCTGGCGGTGGCCGGCCCGAGCGGCGCCGGCAAGTCCACCCTGCTCAACGCCCTGACCGGGCTGCGCCCCGCCGACGAGGGCACCGTGCTGTACGACGGGCGCGACCTCTACCGCGACTACGCCGAACTGCGCCGCCGGATCGGCCTGGTGCCGCAGGACGACATCCTGCACACCCAGCTCACCGTCCGCCGCGCGCTCGGCTACGCCGCCGAACTGCGCTTCCCCGGCGACACCGCGAAGCACGAGCGGGAGGCCCGGGTCGTCGAGGTGGTCCACGAGCTGGGCCTGGCCGGCCGGGCCGACCAGGTGATCGGCAGCCTCTCCGGCGGCCAGCGCAAGCGGGTCAGCGTCGCGCTGGAGCTGCTCACCAAGCCCTCGCTGCTGTTCCTCGACGAGCCGACCTCCGGTCTGGACCCGGGCATGGAGCGCTCGGTGATGCACATGCTGCGCGGGCTGGCCGACGACGGCCGGACGGTCGTCGTGGTGACGCACAGCGTGCTGAGCCTGAACGTGTGCGACCGCCTGCTGGTGCTCGCCCCCGGCGGCCGGACGGCCTACTACGGCCCGCCGGGCGAGGCGCTGGCGTTCTTCGGCTTCGCGGAGTGGCCGGAGGCCTTCGAGGCCTTCGAGAGCGAGGACCACGAGGCCTGGCAGCGCCGTTTCCGCAGCTCCCCGCAGTACGAGCGGTACGTCGCCGCCGAGGCGGTGTCCCTGACGCCGGCCGCCGTGCCGGGAGCGCCGGCCGCGGCATCGGGAGCGCCGGAGGCGGCGGGGCCGGCGCAGGCACCGGCGGCCGGGCGGGACCCGATCGGCTGGGAGAAGCCGCAGGGCTGGTTCTCCCAGCTGGGCACCCTGGTGCGCCGGTACACCGCGGTGCTCGCCGCCGACCGGCTGTTCCTGACCATCATGGTGGTGCTGCCCTTCGTGATCGGCCTGATGTGCCGGGTGATGGCCGGCTCCCGACTCACCCCCGACAACGCCGTGAACTGCCTGCTCACGCTGTGCATCGGCGGCCTGCTGACCGGCGCCGCCAACTCGGTGCGCGAGGTGGTCAAGGAGCGGGCGATCTACCGCCGCGAGCGCGTGGTCGGACTGTCCAGATCGGCGTACCTGGTCTCCAAGGTGGTGGTGCTCGGCACGGTCACGGTCGCCCAGGCCGCCGTGCTGACCGTGGTCGGCCTGGCCGGGGTGGACCTCTCCTGGGCGGTGCCGACCGGGGTGGTGATGCCGCAGCTGCCCGAACTGATCATCGCGGTCGCGCTGCTGGCGTTCTCGGCGATGATGCTCGGCCTGGTGGTCTCGGCGATCGTGGACAAGGAGGAGGCCACCATGCCGCTGCTGGTGCTCCTCTCGGTGGTGCAGATCGTCTTCAGCGGCCTGATGCTCAAGCTGCACGGCGTGCCCGGGCTGGAGCAGTTCGCCTGGCTGATCCCGTCCCGTTGGGGCATGGCCGCGATGGCCCGCACCGTCGAGCTGCACGGCATCTTCCCGACCGCGATCACCGCCGACCCGATGTTCCGCCACAAGCGCGCCGGCTGGCTGCTCGACATCGCGGTGCTGCCCGGCCTCGCGGTCGCGTACGGGCTGCTGGTGCTGGCCCTGCTGCGGCGGCACGAGCCCGCGATCATGCGGCGCTGAGCCTCGAAGGGCGACCCCGGGCCCCGGCCGACCACCGCCGGTACAGTGGGAAGCGACCTGTGGTGCGAGTCCCATCGCTATGACCGCGCGCAGCCGCGGGCTCGCGCGGCGGAGGAAATGTAGCCGCCCATGGACGAGTTCGCGTTCCGCCCCACCCACGTCGCCCCACCGGCCGGGATGGCCACCTGGGCGGCCCCGGACCCGGCCCGGCCCGCCACCCGGCTGGACGCGCTGCTGCCGGTACGGGTGGTCGCCCGGCAGGGCGACTGGGCGCAGATCCTCTGCTCCAACGGCTGGACGGCCTGGGTCGACGGCCGGCTGCTGGTCGCCCTCCCGGAGCCGCCGCCCACCGCCGGGGGCCCGCCCGCCCGGACGGCGGACCCGCGCCCGGCGCTCGTGGAGGCCGAGGCCGCGGTGGCCCGCTACCGGGCCCTGCTGGAGGACCTCGCGGCGGGCGCCCTGGACCTGGAGGCCTTCCGGGAGCGGACCCGTGGCCTGCGGATCGGCCTGGTCGTGGACGCCGAGGCGCTCTGGGTGTTCGACCCGGTGCGCGACCGCTGGTGCTACTGCGACGGGCTCCAGCTCCAGACGTACGCGGCCACCGACCGGCCGGTGCCCGGGTCGTCGCCCACACCGTCCCCCACACCGTCCCCCACGCCGTCGCCCGCCCCCGCCGTCCCGCCGGGGCCCGCGCCCGCTCCGTACGCCCCCACCCGGCCGGGCGCGCCGTGACCCCGGCCGAACGGGTGCCCGAAGACCACCCTGACCATGCCGATAAGTCCGACCAGCTCGACCACCCCGACCGGCCGTCCGCACCCGGCCTGCCGGCCGGCATGGTCGGGCGCCGGATCGCCGGCTACCGGCTGGAGCGCGAGATCGGCCGCGGCGGCATGGCCGTGGTGTACCGGGCCAAGGACCTGCGGCTCGGCCGGACCGTCGCGGTCAAACTGCTCGCCCCCGAACTGGCCCGCAACGAGGTGTTCCGGCAGCGCTTCATGCACGAGTCCGAGGCCGCCGCCGCGATCGACCACCCGCACATCATCCCGGTGTTCGAGGCCGGCGAGCACGACGGCATCCTGTTCATCGCGATGCGCTACGTCGAGGGCGGCGACCTGCGCGGGCTGATGAACCGGGGCGGCCCCTTCTCGGCCGAGCGGACCGCCCAGCTGGCCCTGCAGATCGCCTCCGCGCTCGACGCCGCGCACGACCACGACCTGGTCCACCGGGACGTCAAGCCCGGCAACGTGCTGGTCGCCGCCGGGACGGACAGCGAGCACCCCGAACACCTGTACCTGGCGGACTTCGGCCTCACCAAGAAGTCCCTCTCGCTGAGCGGCCTGACCAGCGTCGGCCAGATCGTCGGAACGCTGGACTACGCCGCGCCCGAGCAGATCTCCGGCAAGCCGCTGGACGGGCGCTGCGACCAGTACGGCCTCGGCTGCGTGGTCTTCGAGATGCTCGCGGGCGCCCCACCGTTTCGCCGGGAGAGCGACGTGGCACTGCTCTGGGCGCACCTCAACGACCCGCCGCCCGCGTTGCGCGACCACCGCCCCGACCTGCCCGCCGCCGTCGGGGCGGCGGTCGCCCGGGCGCTCGCCAAGGCCCCCCAGGACCGCTACGCCAGCTGCCTGCAGTTCGTCGCCGAGCTGCGCGCGGCCACCGCCGTCGTGCCCGGCCTCGGCGCCGCGCCGAGGGCGTGGAGCGGGAGCGGGAACGGGCCGCCGACCCGGGTCGTCCAGGCGGTCGTCCCCGGGCTCGCCGCGGCGGCCGTCGTGCCCGAGCCACCCGCGTGGGCCGCCCCGGTCGTCCACCCGCCGCCGTGGTGAGCGCCGTACCGTCCACCGCCCCCCAGGAAACCGACCCGCCAGGAAACCGCCCCCTCAGGAAGCCGACCGCCATGAACGCCGTGAGCCAGGTCTTCGCCGTGATCGCCGCCGCGGTCCACCTCCTCGCGTGGCCGCTGGAGAGCTTCCTGTACGGCCACCCGCGGGTGCGCTTCCTGCTCACCGGCAGCACGGCGGACGCGCCGGAGGTCCGGCTGTGGCGCTTCAACGTCGGCTTCTACAACCTGTTCCTGGCGCTCGGCCTGGTCGCCGGACTGGTCCTGCTGCACACCGGGCACGCCGCCTCCGGCCGCGCCGTGATCAGTTACGTCGCCGCGTTCATGGCCGCCGGCGGGATCACCCTCTTCGCCTCGGAGCCGAAGGTCTGGCGCGGCGCCCTCGCCCAGGCGCTGCCGGCGGCGGCGATCCTCATCGCCGAGGCGTTCTGAGCGCGCGCCGCCCGGCAGCCGTCACCCCGCCCCGGGCACCTCGCCACCTGGGACCTCACCACCGGGGACGTCGCCACCGGGGACGTCCCCGCTGGAGACCTCGCCCCGGCGGCCGGTGCGGGCGGCCAGCAGGGCGCCCAGCGCGCCGGCCAGCAGGCCCCAGCCCGCCGCCAGCGGGACGGCCGTCCACAGCACCGGGCGCAGAGTGAGGCTGCCGCTGCCGAGGCCGGCCAGCGGGTTGGCGCCGCCGAGGAGCGAGCCGATCAGGTCGCCGAGGCCGCCCTGGCCGACGCCGACGCCGAGCACCGACAGCCCGTAGTCGGCGTCCGCCCTGGTCCAGAGCCCGACCAGCAGCACCGTCACCGCGCTGGCCAGAGCGAACCGGACGGCGTGCTGCCGGAGCCGGACGGTACGCGGCGAGCGGTACGCGGCGAGGAAGCCGGCCGCGAGCAGCAGCACGGCGGCCAGCGGCAGCAGCCACCAGCTGCGCGCGTCCTGGTCGGCGAGGGTGCCCAGGCTGATGGTGGCCTGCTGCCCGTCCGGAGCCCGCAGCACCTCGGCGAGCGGCCTGGGCACCGGCAGGCCGAGCGCGCCGCTGAGCCGCCCGTGCCACTGCGCGCCGAGCCCGACGCCGAAGGCCAGCCAGACCAGGTCGGGCAGGGCGAGCAGCAGCACGGCCAGGGTCTGCCGGGCGTTGCCGTGCACGATCGCGGTCAGCACCCCGGCCGCCAGCCCGATCACCAGGTACGCCAGCAGGACCAGCCAGAGCGCGAACGCGGCTGGGCGGACGGCCAGTTGGTAGGGCAGCAGGGCGCGCGGCAGCGGCGCCCGCCGGGACACCGCGAAGGTGCCCGCGAGGACGACGAGCAGCCAGGCCAGCCCGATGCCGACCGTGCTCGGGGCGTCCGCGTGGAAGCCGACCTCCGGGGTGAGCCCGAGCGCGCCGCCGATGGTCTGCGCCAGGTCGCCGCCGAGCGGGACGACGAAGGTGTGCCGGGCGCCGAGGGTGAGCAGCGCGAGGGCGACCAGCCAGAGCACCACCGTGCGGGCGATCCGGCCGAGCAGTTCGCCGCCGCCGGCCACCGCGCGAAAACGCAGCTGCCGCAGGAACACCTCGGCCATCACCACCGCACCGGCCAGCGAGACGGACAGCGGCATGGCACTGATCCCGGCATCCACTGCGGCGAACTGCCCTGCTCCGCCGTCGAGTTGGACGGCACCGCCGACGGCCAGCGCCACCGCCCCGGCCAGCACGGCCGGGAAGCCGCCCCCCGGAAGGTCGTCGGCGCCGGCCAGCCAGAGGCCGAGCGCGGCGACCGCCGCCATGGCGGCGAACCCGGCCAGCACCACGGCGAGCGCGTCCAGCCAGCCGCGCAGGGCGCCGGGCGGGCCCGCGACCCGGGTGGTGGGCTGCTGCATGGCGCCTCCTCGGTGCGTCGGGCTTCGCGTTCCAGGGTGGCCGACACCCGGCGGGCACGCTCGGCGACGGTTTCCGCACCTGCTGTTGCGGCGGGTGGGGAGCCGGGGGGAAATGGAGGCCAGTGGCAGGAGCTTCCCGGGTCGGCGCATCCGCCGGCCGCCTGCGAAACGGAGCCTCGATGAGTTCCCAACCGCCCCCGTCCGGCCCGCCGAGCGAGCCGCCCCACGGCCCCCCGTCCGGCCCGCTGGCCGGTCCCCCGTCGGGGGGGGGGCCGGGAGGGGCCCCCCCCCGCGGCAGACTCCCAGCACCGCCGTGCGGGCCCTGGGCGGCGGCGGGCGCGGGCTGGGAAAGAGGGCGGGCAGGGCCGCG
>NZ_JBHWIO010000105.1:0-6172 GCF_042732075.1 Kitasatospora sp. NPDC059812 | reverse complement strand
CGCGCGCCCGGGCGCCGCGGGCGGCCGGGCGCGGGGGGGGGGGCGCCCCGGCCCCCCCCCCGCCCGGGTCATCCGGCCCTTCCGGGCCTTCCGGGCCTTCCGGGCCTTCCGGGCCGTCTGGTCCATCTGGTCCGTCAGGGCCGTCTGGTCCGTCCTCCGGCGGCGGTCGGGGGCCGCACACGCCGTGGTGGCGCTCCGGGCGGGGGCTCGCGTTGGCCGCCGGCACGCTGGCGGTGGCCGTGGTGGCCACCGTGCTGATCGTGAACAGCCAGGGCGGCGGTCACCACGACACCCTGCCGGCCGCCAACGAGGTGGCCCTCCAGGCCCCGGCCGACCCGGGGCCGGACCCGTTCACCCCATCGGTGGAAACCCAGGGGGTGAGCGCCCCCGCCCCCGCCCAGGAGCCGCAGTCCGGGCCGGCGCCGCAGTCCGCCCAGGCACCGCAGTCCGGGCCGGGCGGCCGGTCCACGGCCGCCTCCCCGGCGGTGATCCACAGCGTCGAGGGCAGCTCCGCCGGGCTGTACGGCGGGACGATGACCAAGCCCAGCTGCGACACCGAGCGCCTGATCGGGATGGTCTCCAGCGGGGACTCCGGCCGCGCCTGGGCCTCCGCCGCGGGCGTCCAGCAGTCCGAGATCCCGTCCTACCTGCGCTCGCTGACCTCGGCCTATCTGCGGGTGGACACCCGGGTCACCAACCACAACTACAAGAGCGGCGCCGTCGCCGAGTACCAGTCCGCGCTCCAGGCCGGCACCGCCGTCCTGGTGGACTCCCAGGGCGTGCCCCGGGTGCGCTGCTCCTGCGGCAACCCGCTGAAGCCGCCGGTGCTGGTGAGCGACGCCAAGTACACCGGGAAGGCATGGGCCGGCTTCCACCCGACCACGCTGGTCGTCGTGGTGCCCGCGCCGCAGCCGGTGACCGAGATCATCCTGGTGAACATCGAGACGGGCGGCTGGTTCTCCCGCCTGACCGGGCGGATCGACGTGGTCGACCGGAACGTCGGACCGCCCAAGGGGCCGCTGGCGCCAGGCGTCCCGCCGCCGGGGAAGATGACGCCCACCACGCCGGCGGGCACGGCCTCGACGTCGCACTCGACCTCCGCCTCGCCCTCCGGGGCCACCTCCGGGGCGACCTCCGGGTCCGGCTCGGCGACGACCTCGGGTTCGACCTCGTCCGGGGCGACCCCCTCGGGGGCCACGTCCTCCGGAGCGACCTCGTCCGGGGCGACGTCCTCGGGCGCCTCGACCGGGACGGGCTCCGCCTCGGCAACGTCGTCCACCTCCTCGGGCACCCCGACCGGGACGACCAAGACGACCGGGTCCTCGACCGGCTCGTCCACGGGGTCGTCCGCAGGCTCCTCGACGGGGTCGTCCACGGGCTCGTCCACGGGTTCGTCCACCACCAAGACGCCGACCCAGACCCCGACCCAGACGCCGAGCACCAAGGCCCCGGCGACCACGACCGGTTCCACCACCAACGGCACCACCAACGGCACCGCCCCCGGCACCACCGCGACGGCCACCGAACCCCCGAAGACCGCTACGGCCGGGAGCGCCACCCCCAGCTGATCCGCCCGACTCCCCCGCACCACCCGCCACTACCCGCCGCCACCGGCCGCCCGTCCGCCGGTGGCGGCGGCGCGTCTCAGGGCAGCAGCACCTCGGCGTCCTCGGGCCCCAGCACCCGGCCGCCGGCCGCGCGGACCTCCATCGCCTCGATCGGCGCGCCCGTCCCGCGTTCCACCAGCCGGGCGCGCGGCTCGCCCTCCGCGAAGAACCACTGGTCGCCCCACTGCCGCAGCGCGGTGATCACGGGGAAGAGGGCGCGCCCCTTCTCGGTCAGCACGTACTCCTGGTACGGGCTGCCGTCGGCGGCCGGCGCGAGCTCGAACACCCCGTTGGCGACCAGGTTGGTGAGGCGGGCCGAGAGGATGTTCCTGGCGAGGCCCAGGTTCTTCTGGAACTGCCCGAAGCGGCGCAGCCCGTCGAAGGCGTCGCGCACGATCAGCAGCGTCCAGCCGTCGCCGACGACGTCGAGCGGGCGGGCGACCGGGCAGGTCGACTCCTCGTGCGTGGTGCGCTTCGGCACTTCTCCCACCTTCCACCGGTCGGCGCCCAGCCTAGCGGCGAGTCGCGTGGTTGCTTATTGAAACCACATTATGCCAGGGTGGCGTGGTAGCACTTTGAAACCAGTCCGGCCGTGCCCGCCACCAGGAAGTCCCGCCCATGACCTCGCCCACCCGCGCCACCGCCGTCACCGCCGCCGAAGCGCCCCCACGCGGCCTGCCACCCGCCGCCGCCTGGCTCCTCTCCGTCGCCTGCGGCCTCGCCGTCGCCAACGTCTACTACTCACAGCCCCTGCTCGACCTCATCGCCGCGGACTACGGCATCGACCCGGCCACCATCGGGCTCGTCGGCACCCTCACCCAGACGGGCTACGCGCTCGGCCTGCTGCTGCTCGTCCCGCTCGGCGACCGCGTCAACCGCCGCACCCTCACCACCGCTCAGCTCGGGCTCTCCGTGCTCGCCCTCGCCGCCGTCGCGCTCGCCCCCTCCGCGCCGCTGATGCTCGCCGCGATGGCCGCCGTCGGAGTCCTCGCGGTGGTCGCCCAGGTCGTCGTCGCGTACGCGGCCTCGCTCGCCGCGCCAGCCGACCGGGGCCGGGTGGTCGGTACCGTCACCAGCGGCATCGTGGTCGGCATCCTGCTCGCCCGCACCGTCGCCGGCACCATCGGCGACCTGGCCGGCTGGCGCGCCGTCTACGTGGTGTCCGCCGTCGCCACCGGCGCGATGGCCCTCGCCGTCGCGGTCGTCCTCCCGGCCGAACGTCACCGGCCGTCGGCACCGACCGGGCATACCTCGCAGACCTCGCAGACCGCACGGATCAGCTACCCCCGGCTGATCGGCTCGGTGTTCACCCTCTTCGCCGAGGAGCCCGTGCTCCGCGCCCGGGCGGTCCTCGCGCTGCTCACCTTCACCTCCATCACCGTCCTGCTCACCCCGATGGTGCTCCCGCTCGCCGCCCCGCCGTTCAGTCTCAGCCACACCCAGATCGGGCTGTTCGGCCTGGCCGGCGCCGCCGGAGCCCTGGGTGCCGGCCGCGCGGGCCGGCAGGCCGACCGCGGCCGGGCCGAACACACCGCCGGCATCGGCCTGTTGGCCATGCTCGCCGCCTGGATCCCGGCGGCCCTGCTGCCGCGCTCGGCGTGGTGGCTGGTGCTCGCCATGGTGGTGATCGACTACGGCCTGCAGTCCGTGCACGTGGTCAACCAGCACCTGCTGTACCAGGTCCGCCCCGAGGCGCAGAGCCGGCTCACCGCCGGGTACATGCTCCTCTACTCCGCCGGCTGTGCGGCGGGCGCGATCGGCTCCACCCTCGTCTACGAGCACTGGGGCTGGACGGCCGTCTGCCTCCTCGGCGCGGCCACCAGTCTGGCCGCACTGCTCTACTGGCTTGCCAGGAAGCAGAATTGACGAAGCCTCGGAACGGCTCCTCGCCCTGATCCGGCGGCGTCCGCGCCAGGCCGTCGGCGAGGTCCACCGCCGTGTCGCTCTCGAAGGGGGCGGCGCCCCGGCCACCGACGGCGCGTCACGGGGCGGGTATCGTCCGGGCCATGAAGGCAGTGTTACGCCGGGTGTGGTCCCTTCCGTTGGCGGGCGCGGTGGTCTCGCTGCTGGTGCTCTGCTGGAGCCTGTTCGCCGCGTCCGCGCAGTGGCGGGCCGCGAGCCGGATAGACGCCGCGCCGCTGCGGGTCGACGGGACGGTCAGCGCCGTGGCCCTGCGCAAGGGCGGCTGGCTCTACACCATCACCTACCGGGCGGGGGATCGCGACTACCGCACGTCGGCGCTCGGCCTCAAACGGGTCGAGAAGCCGCACGTCGGGATGACCGTCCCCCTGGAGGCGGCGGCGGACGACCCGGCCACCGTGCGCGTGGCCGGCGACCACTACCCCAACGACGACATGCCCGCGACCTACGTGCTGGCCGCGGTGGGCGCCACGGCGGTCCTGCTGTGGCTGGTCGGCCTGCTCGTCCAGCGCGCCCGGGGCCGGACTCTCCTCCCGTGACGCCCGTTCGGCCGCCGGGCCGGTTCGCCCACCGCCTCGTGGGTGCGGCCGCGCGGCGCCCGCCGCCCCCGTCAGTCCACGCAGGGGATGCCGCCGGCCTTGACGGCGGGGCCCTGCATGGGGAGGCCGGCGGCGGGGTCGGTGGCCGCGTCGCCCGGCCCGGTGGTGGCGGCGGCGGAGGGGCTGGGGGTGCGGGTGACGGCGAGGGTGACGACGATGTGGCCGGGGGCGACGACGGCGGCCGCGGTGGCGGTGACGCCGTAGCGGGTGGCGAGCTGCTGGGCGTCGGCCTTGGCGCCGCTGCCGTAGGTGACGGTGGTGGCCCTGGTCCTGGCGGCGGCGTCGCCGATCCTCCCCGGCTGGTAGCCGAGTTCGGCGAGGGCCTTGGACTCGGTGGCGGCCGCGCCGGCGCCCGCGACGGCGTTGACGTCCACGACGGCCCTGGTCGCGGTCGGGGAGGCGGCGGACGGCGAGGGGGTGGCGGTCTCGGCGGCCGTCTCGGTGGGCGCGGGGACGGCCTGGACGGGGGCCGGCTCGCGGTTGAACAGCTGCCGGACGATCTTCTTGATCAGCTCCGGGTTGACGGTGTTGACCTCCTGGCCGCCGACGGTCTTGAACCCGGTGATCGGCAGGGTGTTGAACTCGACGTTCCCGCCGGTGAGGTTGGGCGCCTGCTGGGCGAAGTCGAGGATGTTCCACTCGTTGTCGATGACGACGTCCTTCTTCACCACTCCGAACAGCTTCTGCATCTGCCCGAAGTCGTTGAGGATGCCCTGCTGCTTGAGCCGGTACTCGACGGAGGAGATGAACGCCTGCTGCCGGTGTGTGCGGTCGAGGTCGCCGTTGGCGAGGTGGTGGCGCTGGCGGACGAAGGAGAGGGCCTGGGCGGCGTTGAGGGAGCTGATGCCGGCGGGGAGCTTGAGGCCGGTGCCACCGCCCTCGTGGGCGGCGGTGCGGGCGGTGATCGGGTCGTCGACGGGGTGGTTGAGGCAGACCTGGATCGGCTCGACGGCCTTGGCGATGTCGTAGAAGCCGATCAGGTTGACCTCGGCGAAGTGGTCGATCGGGACGTCGAGGAAGCCCTGCACGGTCTGGATGGTGGCGGAGCGTCCGGCTTCGCGGCTCTGCCGCTCCAGGTCGGCCTTGGAGAGCCCCTTGCCGGCGAGTTTCTGCTCGGCGGCCACCTTGGCGATGCCGTAGGCCTCCTTGATCTTGTGCATCTTGCCGTCGGCGCCGAGGGTCTGCACGTAGTCGTCGCGCGGGACGGACAGCGCAGTGACCTTGCCACCGTTGGCCGGGATGTGCAGGACGATCAGGGCGTTGGTGTTGTAGCCGCCGATCTCGCTCGACCCGGCGTGCAGTTCGTCCTCGACGAACTGCTTGGGCAGGTCGTTGCCGTCCATGTCCTTGCGGCTGTCGAGGCCGATCAGCAGCAGGTTGACGGACTTGTCGAGGTGGGGCGGGGCGTTCTTCTTGGCCTCGCTCAGCGCGGTGGACTTGGTCATGCCGTCGTCGAGGCTGCGGTACTCGTACCAGGTGAAGCCGCTGGCGCCGAGGACGGCGATGGAGACGGTGCAGGCGAGCGTGCGCCCGGCGACGGTCAGCGGGGCGGGGCCGCGGCGCGGGGCGCGGCCGCGCGGGCGGAGGCGGGCGGCGCGTTCAGCCACGACGGCTCCTTCCGGCCGGGGTGCCCGCCCTGCGGAGCCGTCGGCGATCGAGCGCGATGCGGACCGCGACGACCAGCAGCGCGACCCCCACCGCCGCCGCCATCACCGGGAACGCCCCCACCACCCACCGCAGCGCGCCGGTGCCGAGCTGCTTGCCCTGGTACGCGTCCCGGTTCGCCAGGTACTCGATGCCGGCGGCGCCGAGCAGCACCACGAGCGGGGCCGCGGTGACGACCCACCAGCGGCCGGCCCGGCTGCACAGCGCCGCCGCGGCGCCCGTCCCGCCGACCGCACCGACCGCGAAGAGCACGCCGACGCCGGGGCCCCCGAGCTCGTCCGCGACACCGCCGAGGACGGGCAGGCCGACGGCGGTGAGCAGCACCGGCAGCCGGCCGCCCCGGCGGGCCTGCGGCCGGCGGCGGGAGGCCGCGGGCCGTGG
>NZ_JBHWIO010000104.1:11524-30659 GCF_042732075.1 Kitasatospora sp. NPDC059812 | reverse complement strand
CGGCGCCCCCGGCCCCGCCCGGACCCGCTGGGCGGGTGTGGCCCGGGGGAACCGCCGCGCACCGCCCGACGTCCCCCCGCACCCCCCGCGGGCCGCCGCACCGGTGTGGTGCGGCGGCCCTCGGACGTGGTCACGGCAGCGGATCAGTCGTTGCCCGACTCGATCGCGGCGCTGTCGAGCGCGGTGGACTTGGCCGCCAGCGCCTCGGCGTCGGGGCCGGCGGCGGCGATCGGCGCCGCCCCGCCGGGCGCCAGCTCGCCGATCAGGCCGCTCCACGGCGCCAGCTGGCCGTGCACCGCGTACTGCTCCAGCTTGCTGCGCGAGTCGGCGATGTCGAGGTTGCGCATGGTCAGCTGGCCGATGCGGTCGTCCGGGACGAACGCGGCGTCGACGCTGCGCTCCATGGACAGCTTCTCGGGGTGGTAGCTGAGGTTCGGGCCCTGGGTGTCGAGCACCGAGTAGTCCTGGCCGCGGCGCAGTCGCAGCGTGACGCTGCCGGTGACCGGCTGGCCGACCCAGCGCTGCAGGCTGTCGCGGAGCATCAGCGACTGCGGGTCGAACCAGCGGCCCTCGTACAGCAGCCGCCCGAGCCGGCGGCCCTGCGTGTGGTAGGTGGCGACGGTGTCCTCGTTGTGGATCGCGTTGAGCAGCCGCTCGTAGGCGGTGTGCAGCAGCGCCATGCCGGGGGCCTCGTAGATGCCGCGGCTCTTGGCCTCGATGATGCGGTTCTCGATCTGGTCCGACATGCCCAGGCCGTGGCGCCCGCCGATCCGGTTGGCCTCGTGCACCAGCTCGACGGCGTCGGCGAACGCCCGGCCGTTGATGCGGACCGGACGGCCGAACTCGAACTCGATCGTCACGTCCTCGGTCTGGATCTCGACCGCCGGGTCCCAGAAGGCCACGCCCATGATCGGGCTGACGATCTCCATCGAGGTGTCCAGGTACTCCAGCCGCTTGGCCTCGTGGGTGGCGCCCCAGATGTTGGCGTCGGTGGAGTAGGCCTTCTCGGCGGAGTCGCGGTACGGCAGGTCGCGCTCGGAGAGCCAGGCGGACATCTCCTTGCGGCCGCCGAGCTCGGTGACGAACCGCTGGTCCAGCCACGGCTTGTAGATCCGCAGGCTGGGGTTGGCGAGCAGACCGTAGCGGTAGAACCGCTCGATGTCGTTGCCCTTGTAGGTGGAGCCGTCGCCCCAGATGGAGACCTCGTCCTCGCGCATCGCGCGGACCAGCAGGGTGCCGGTCACGGCGCGGCCGAGCGGGGTGGTGTTGAAGTACGTCTGCCCGGCGGAGCGGATGTGGAAGGCGCCGCAGGCGAGGGCGGCCAGGCCCTCCTCGACCAGCGCCGCCCGGCAGTCGACCAGCCGGGCCTGCTCGGCGCCGTAGGCGCGGCCGCGGGCCGGGACGTCGGCGAGGTTCGGCTCGTCGTACTGGCCGATGTCGGCCGTGTAGGCGTAGGGGACGGCGCCGTGCTCGCGCATCCACGCGACGGCGACGGAGGTGTCCAATCCACCGGAGAATGCGATGCCGATCCGTTCACCGACCGGCAGCTTGCTCAAGACCTTCGACATGCATGCACCCTTGACCCGCGAGGCGCGGGCTCCTGACTTAGCGACGTGTGAGGGGATTCGGCGTATCCGATGCCCGCACTCTGGCATAGGTTTGCAGAGTACCGCAAGAGCATACGATCGGCTCGGCGAGGGGCGGCCGCTCCTGTTGCCGCCCCCAGCCGTGGCCGATCGGTGGTCGCCGTACCTCAACCCGGCTTTCTCCCAGGCGCGTTGGGAGGTCGGATGTCGGGGCGGGGGTCAGGAGGCGCTGTCGGCGTCCGGCCCCTGGGCGCGCAGGCGGCGGACGTTCTCCAGCGACTCGCGCAGTTCGGTGAGCCAGGTGTCGGAGTGGCGCTGCACCAGGCGGACACACCAGGCGAGCGCCTCGCTGCGGCTGCGGGCGACGCCCGCCTCCACCAGGGTGTCGAGCACCTGCCGTTCGGGCTGGCGCAGCCGGGTCATGACGGGGGCGGAGACGGTGGTGAACATGCCCCTCAGGTCGCCGCACTCGGCGCCCCAGGAGACCTTGCGGCCGTAACGGCGCTCGGCCTCCCGGGCGACGGCGATCCGGGCGTCCCTGGTCCGGTCGCGGAACTCGGCGATCCGGCCCTCGAACGCCGCTTCGCGCTCGGCGTCCGATGCTGCTTGGTCGAGGACGGGTTCGGTGATGCGGCCGACGACGGTGATCTCTTCGCGGTCCGCGGTGATCTCGACGAGATCGGTGAACAGGTCGGCGGGGAGGCGGCCGGTGAACCACCCCCGGAGCTCTTCGGGCGAGGTTGTAATCATGTAATCAGCATTACTCGGGGTGGGGGTGATCGCAAGACCCCAGGGAGGAACGTCGGGAGGAACGCCGGAGGAACGGCGGAGGGCCGTCAGCGCGTGGCGGAGACCGGCACCCGGGCCCGGGCCCGCGCCCGGCCGCGCAGCCAGGGCGTCCGGGCGGCCAGCGCGCCGAGGCCGAGCGCCACCAGGTGCCCGGCGTCGGCCAGTTGCTGGTCCAGCGCCCAGGTCACGGCCAGCCCCAGCCCGAGCGCGGGCAGCCCGAACCGGCGCAGCGGAGCCGGGCCCAGGGCCAGCAGGCAGCCGGCGGTGCCGACCAGCCCGTAGCTGATCCCGACGTCACGAGCCCGGGACAGCGCCCCCGGGATCCGGGCGGTGAGCATCACCCACATGGCGCCCTCGGTGAGCAGAGTGGCGCCCAGGTGCCCGAAGACGAAGACCGCGCCGGCCCGGGCCGGGCCCCAGCGCCACTCGGCCAGACCCAGCACCACGGCCACCGCCGCGATGCCCGCCCAGGCGGGCACCCCGTCGACCACCAGCCCGCTGGTGAACATCGTCCACCACTTGCCGACCTCCATGTGGTGGACGTTGCTGCTGTTGTGCCGGACGAACCGGGCCCGGGCGCCGTGGCTCTGGCCGGCCAGCCAGCAGGCCGTCGCGGTCAGCAGCAGCACGTACACCGTGGTCAGCCGCAGCCGGTCCGCCACGCGCAGCGCCGGGTGCCGCGCGCCGGGGCCGGCGTCGAGACCTGCAGGTGCGGTCGTCGTGCCGCGCTCGCTCATCGTGCCCGTCGCCCTCGCTGTGCGGTCCCGGTGGTGCCGCCCGGCGGCCCCCGGCGGCCCGTTCCGGGCGGTCAGAGCGCCAGCGTACGCCAGCCCCGGGTGATCTCCTCGCCGACCGAACTCGCGTTCGGCGCCGGGCTGCCCGGGACCGGAGCGGCCGTCAGCAGCTCCAGCAGCTCCAGCAGCGCCGCGCCGTCCGCCGGGCGCCCGGCCGGGTCGGCGTTCAGCGCGCGGACCACCACGGAGGCCGGCGCCGGGCCCAGGGCGTGGGGGACGCGGGAGACCGTCCGCGAGACCCGGTCACCCGAAGGGCGCACCGCGTCGACGCGCCCGGAGGCGCCCCGGGTGAGGGTGAAGGGAACCGTCGAGGAGGCGCCGATGACCGGTGGCACCACCAACGCGCCCGGACACCGGCGCCCCTGGTGGGCACGCCTCGCGCACGCGGTCTGGAGCTACGTCCGCCGGGCCCCGGGCACCTACGTGTGGCTGGTGATCCTGCTCGCCACCACGCAGGTGATCCGCCACGTCGACACCGCGACCGCCGACCGGATCCTGGAACGGCGCTCGACCAACCTGCACCACCTCCAGGTCTCACCGATGCGCGTGCTGATCACCAGCGCGCTGTGGATCGCGGGCGGCGGGTGGCTGAGCTACTTCCTGCTCTACAACCTCTTCCACGTGCCCGCCGAACGCTGGCTCGGCACCCTGCGCTGGATCTCGGTGGCGATGATCGCGCACGTCGGCGCGACCTACCTCAGCGAGGGCCTGCTCGGGTGGGCGATCCACCGCGGCATCGCCCCGCCGAGGGCCGTCTACACCCTCGACTACGGCGTCAGCTACGCGCTCGCCGGGGTGGTCGCGGTGCTCACCTATCTGATCGTGCGGCCCTGGCGGTACCTGTACGTGGCCGGTGTGCTGGTCTTCTACGGCCTGGGTGTCGCGCAGAGCCGGGACTACACCAGCATCGGCCACTTCAGCGCCGTGCTGATCGGCCTGGCCTGCTACCCGCTGACCCGGGACCGCCCGGGCTCCTGGGACCCGGTCGCCACGGGCCGGCTCGTCCGAGGGCGGCTGCGCCGGCGTTGACGGTGGTGGCGATGGCAGCGGTGATGGTGGCGGTGGCGGCGGTGGTTGGTGGCTGCGTCGTGGTGGTGGTGGCGTCGACGGATCAGCCGGTGCGCGGGGGGCCCGGGGCGGGCGTGCCCAGGTAGGCGTTCAGCGGCGGTCCCTGGGCCAGCACCGCCCCGGCCGTGACGGAGAAGGTGATGGCGGCGCAGAGCACGATCAGCCAGGACAGCCCCATCAGCACCAGGCCCAGCGAACCATACTGGGCCAGCGCGCGGTTCAGCGCGTCCGGCATGTAGATCCGGGCGGTCAGCGAGAGTGCGGTGGCCGCGGCGGCTGTCAGCAGCGCGCCGGGCAGCAGCGGCAGCCAGCCGACCCGGGCGCTCAACAGCAGGTGGGCGGTCCACCACCAGACGACGAACGAGGCGGTGAAGGTCAGCGGCAGGCCCAGCCAGAAGCCGGCGCCGAAGCCGTCCCGCAGCGGGCCCTGGAACAGCAGCACCGCCAGCCAGGTCACGATCCACAGTAGCCACCGCCAGGCCGCCACCTTGGTCCCGGCCTTCGGTAGCCGCCAGGCGTGCTCGCAGACCCGGGCCACCGCGCGGCTGCAACTGGTCGCCGACAGCAGTGCCATCAGCACGCCGATGAACCCGGTGGTCTGCCGCAGGTCCCCGGTGCCGTACAGCGACTGGTGCAACTGCTGATCCGTGGCGCCGGAGATGCCGAAGAGCGAGCGGAGCGAGGCGACCATCTGGTCCCGCACGCCGGTCGGGGCGAACGCGGCCACCGCGAACAGCAGTGGTACGGAGGTCAGGAAGATTTGGGAGGCCATCCGGGTGGCGGCGTCCAGCAGTCCGGGGGAGAGCAGCCGGGCCGTCAGCTCGGTGATCACGGGGAAGCGCCGCTCGGCCTTGGACCGCGCTCGCTCCCACCGCCCGCGCCCCCGGGCCAGCCGCTCCCCCCAACGGCCAGCGGCCTCCCTCACCGACCTCATCTCTCGGTCCTCCCGCAGCGGGGCAACGATCCGCCCCAGTCAAGGCCAGCCCGGCCCGCCCCGCCACCGGAGGTGTCCGTCCGCAGGCGGGTGGGCGGCGTCGGGCGTCTGGGGTGGGGGTCGGGGCCGGGTAGCGGGTGTGGTGTGGTGTGGTCGTGGGTCTACCGTCGGGGCGGCGGGCCCGTGAGGCTCGTGGGGTTCCGTCCGATGAGGGTGTTGAGCACGTTGAGGGCCGCCTTCTTGCGCTGGGCCTTGCGCGACCAGACCGCCGGGCAGACGACCCCGAAGAAGAACAGCAGCACCACGACGAGGCTCGGGGCCGCCGAGATGATCGCGATGGTGTTGTTGCTCTGGAACCCGGCCGCGACCGGGCCGGCGCCGGTCGCGGCGACTCCGGCCGGAGCGAGCCAGCGGGGGCCCGGTGCGGGCGGTGCGGTGCCCGTGGCCTGGGCGCTTCCGCCCGACGCGGGAATCCCCGTACCCTCGTGCATGTAGTTCTCCGGGTGTTGATGGGGCTACGAGTGATGACGGCTTCCTGTTGACGCAGGGAGCCGTCGCTCCGTTGTGGGGCGTACGGCTCGTACCGACAGTGGATACGATGACAGAGCTGCGGAAGGCCGAAAAACCGCAGAAAACATCGCGGGACTTGAGAAAGTTGATGTTGGTCCAGGTCAGAGGCGTACCGACGTCGACGATGTGACCCGCATCACAGGAAATGGGAGAGGAACTGTGAGGAATCTCACGGTGGGGATATGGCGCGCAGGCTCCCGCTGAGTGGAACGGGCCCGCTGGTCTCCTTCGCCCGCGAGCTCCGCGAACTCAAGGAACGGTCCCGGGGCACGGTCGAGACGGTCGTCGCGCTAGGCGCCTCGCGGACGGCGGTCTACGCCGCCCTGAACGGATCCCGCCTGCCGAGCGCCAAGAACCTGGACGCCATGGTCGAGGCGTGGGGCAGCGGCAGTGAGCTCGAACGGCGGCAGTGGCACGACCGGCGACGTGCCGCCGAGGAAGGCCTCGCGGAGGCGGCCCGGCGGCAGGGCGCGGCGACGGCGGGCCGCACACCCGAGGAGGAGGACTTCACCCGCGCGCTGCGCGGACTGTGGAACAAGGTCGGCGACCCGTCGACCGAACGGGTGGCGCGCCACTGCGACCTGAGCGCGCGAACCCTCGACTCCTACCTGGACGGACGGACCATTCCGACGGAGTCGCGGCTTCGCGAACTCTTCGACGGGCTGTCCGCGCTGCGCGCCGATGACAGCGCCTGGCTGGCGGCCACCCGGGACACCCTCATCGGGGAAGTGCTCTTCCGCGCCCAGACGGCGCGGCAGGAGGAGCGGGCGAGGGTCAGGGAACTGGCCACGGCCCTCCCGGAAGGGCAGGCGCCCGTCGAGTTCGGCCCGTTCCCCGACGGCATCGGGCCGGTGCCGGGCGTACGACTGGGCCAGGAGTTCGACAACCGGCGGACGCTCTCGCTCGCCGGCGTGCACCGGCCGCTCCAGGCCGGTATCTGCGGTCTGCGAGAACTCGGCGCGGAATCGATCGTGGTCTCCGGTGGGTACCAGGACGACGAGGATCTCGGTGATGTGATCCTCTACACCGGGGAGGGCGGGCGGAGCCCGCAGACGGGGCAGCCGGCCCGGAACCAGCAGCTGACGCGCGGCAACGCGGCCCTGGCGACGAGCGCGGCGACCGGGGCCCCGGTTCGCGTGGTCCGGGGAGTCACCACCGCGACCCGCTCCTTCTACCGCTACGACGGGCTCTTCCGGGTTGAGGACCTCTGGTCCGAGACCTCCTCCGGCGGCTTCCTCGTGTGGCGGTTCCGCCTGGTAGCCCTTCCCCCGGCCGAACAGGCCGCGGCAGTCGCCCGGGTGTCGGACCGGGTATCGGATCGGGTGACGGCTCCGGTAGCGGCTCCGGTGACCGATCGGGTGGCGGATCGGGTGACGGCTCCGACGGATGAGGACGGTCGGGAGGCGGGGCCCGTCCGATCCGCGACATCGGTCGAGCGCGTCGTCCGGAACACCGCGATCGCCACCCACGTGAAACGTGCGCACGACTACACCTGTCAGGTGTGCGGCGTCCGCATGGCGGTCCCGGGCGGCGCCTACGCCGAGGCCGCACACATCACGCCCCTGGGGAGCCCGCACAACGGATCGGACACCGTCGACAACGTTCTCTGCCTGTGTGCCAACCACCACGTGCTGTTCGACTTCGGCATGCTGATCGTCAATGACGACCTCACGGTGGTGAGCCGCGACGACAGCTCCGTGCTGGGCCGGCTGCGGGAGACACCGGATCACGTCGTCGACCGGAAGCGCCTCGCGGAGCACCGGCTGCGGCACGGGGTTCCCCGGCACGAGGGCATGCGCTGAGCCTCCCGTCCCGTCGTCTGGGCCGCTGCCCCGTCTGCTCGTGGTGAACGGGTGGGGCAGCGGGTTGAGCCGAGGGCGGGGCCGGGGGGATCGTGCTACTGGCTGACGGACTGGGCCAGGCAGAGGATGTTGCCCTCGCTGTCCTTGAACCAGGCGGCGCGCAGGTTGTCGCGTTCGGCGATGCCGTTGACGGTCTTCAGCCCGGGGAAGTCGTACTCCTCGAACGTGATGCCGCGCTCACGCAGGGCGGACATCGCGCCGTCGAGGTCGGCGACCTTGAAGCTGGCAAGGGTGTGGGCGGCCTGTCCGCCGCTGGGGGTGTGGTAGATCGTGAACTGGGTGCCGCCGCAGTCGCAGACCAGTTCCTCGTCGGTCTCCTCGGCGAGCTTGAGGCCGAGGGTGTCGGTGTAGAAACTCCTCGCGCGGGCGAGGTCGGCGGCGGGGATGACGGCCTGCAGTGGTGCGTCTCCAAGCATGGTGCTTCGCCTCCTCCTGCTTCCAGGCTAGGGACGTCGGCGGGCGGGCGCCCACAGGGGCGGTGGGTGGCGGCGGGGCGTGTGCGGGAGATTGCCGGGTGTTGCCGCGCTCGGAGAGGTGCGGTCGAGCGGGACGAGCGGGACGAGCGGGACGCGGAGGGTCCGGCACGGTCGTTCGTGTGCCTTCACGGGTGGCGGCCCCGTCCGGCAATCGGGTTGTCGCGTCCCGCCGCCCGGCCTCAGCCGCGCTGCGGCCAGGCGTGCGGCACCCGCTCCAGCACGCCGGCGCCGAACAGCTCGTACAGCGGCAGGGTCTCCAGGTGGACGTAGCCGATGTGGCAGTCGCAGACCGGCAACGGGCAGCCGCGCGCCCGCAGTTGGGTGCGGTAGGAGCCGTCGTACAGGTTGCCGAGGACGTCCCGGACGAAGTGGCAGCGGCGGACGGTGCCGTCGCCGTCCACGGAGAGCACGGACTCGCCGGTGCGGCAGGGGCGGTCGGCGCTGGGGTGGGCGTGGCGGCTGTAGCCGAAGTGCGGGTCGACGGCCGCCCAGTCCGCGGCCTCGGCGTCGGTATAGGTGCGGCCCTCGGCGGCGTTGACCCAGAGGTAGACGCCTGCGGCGAGCTCGGCGCGTAGCCGGCGGGCCTCGGTCAGGTGCTCGGGCTGCCCGACCACGCCGACGCTGTAGCGCACGCCCAGGGCGTCCAGCTCCCGGCACTTGGCGAGGAAACGCTCCCGGGTGACCTGGCCGGGGTGGTACGTCACCCAGAGCGCGAGGGTGTCGGGATCGGCCTCGGCGAGCCAGTCGGTCCGGCAGCTGAGGTTGGTCTGGATCGCCACCCGGCGTACGTGCGGGAGCCGGCTCAGCTGGACCAGCGCCCGCCGGTACCACGATCGCACCAAGCCCTCGCCCCAGGGCGTGAACAGCAGGGCGAGGGTGTCACCGCTGCCCGCCCGGCCGGCCGCCCAGCCGGTGAACCGCTCCAAGGCCGCGCGGTCGGCGCGCAGTTGCTCGGGTGTGTCGCGGCGCTTGGCGAACGGGCAGTAGGGGCAGTCGTAGTCGCAGGAGGCGAGCGGGCCACGGTAGAGCAGGGTGAGGTCGCGCCCACGGTCAGTCGCGGCGGTCGCGGCGGTCGCGCCGGTCTCTGTGGTTGGCGCGGTCGGTGTGCGCGGTGTGGGCGGGGTGGTGGACGGCAGGCCGAGGAAGGTCATTTCGCCTCGTACGCCGTCATCAGGGACCGGACCTCGGGCGAGAACAGCATCGGCCCGGCCGCGTCCGAGTGCGCCAGGCCCTCCGGGCTGAGGACCAGGCGGTCCTGGTCATCGGCGAGCCAGCCGCGCGCGGTGAACTCGGCCAGCTCCGCCGGGAAGTCGGCGGCCGGTGTGCTGCCGAAGCGGGCCCGGTAGTCGGCCAGTGGCATGCCCTCGGCCTGGAGCAGCGACTGCACCAGGTGCCGCCGGCGCGGTTCCCAGCCGCGCATCCGGTGCCCCACCTCGGCGTGGTGGAAGTCCTCGGTGGCGACGAAGCCGTCGATGATTCCGCGCACCTCGGTGGCGTTCACCGCGTAGTCGAAGGAGTAGTGCAGCCGCGAGGTGTAGGAGCGGGCGCCGCAGCCCAGGCCGACCATGCCGTCCGTCTGGCAGGCGTACTCGCTCGCCCCGGCCTGCGGGGAAGCGGCGCGGCGGAACATCCGCATCGACACCTGCTGGTAGCCGTGGGCCAGCAGGTGGTCGCGGCCGGTGCGGTAGAGCGCGAGCCGGCGGGTGTCCCAGGCGGACTGGCTCTCCTGCTCGCCGCGCCGGGCCAGACCGGTGAGCGGGCGCACGTAGAGCGGGTAGAGGTACAGCTCCTCGGGCTGCCAGGCGAGCGCGGCGTCCAGCGAGTGCAGCCAACTGGCCTCGGACTGGCCGTCGATGCCGTAGATGAGGTCGATGTTGAGCACCGGGAACCCGGCAGCACGGATCCGGTCGAGGGCGCCCTCCACCTCGGCCCGCTTCTGCGGGCGCACGGCGGAGCGGGCCTCGGCGTCGACGAAGGACTGCACGCCCAGGCTCAGCCGGGTGGTGCCCCGGGCGGCCAGGACCTCCAGCCGGTCGGCGGTCGCGGTGGCGGGGGAGGCCTCCACCGAGAGCGGTATCGCCCGCAGGTCGGCGCCCATCCGCCGCTCGGCGATGTCGCACAGCCGCTCCAGCTCGCCGGCCGTCAGATAGGTGGGCGTGCCGCCGCCGAAGGCGGCCAGCGCGAAGCGCGCGCCCTCGTCCAGCGCGGTGCGGACGGCCACCGCCTGGCGCTCCAGGGCGTCCAGGTACGCGGTGGTCAGGCCCTCGGGGCTGCCGATCCTGGTGAACAGGTTGCAGAAGCCGCAGCGGACCTCGCAGAACGGGATGTGCAGGTAGAGCGAGAGCGCGTCCTGTGCCTCGCCGGCCCACAGCTCGCGCAGCCCCGGGCGCTCCGGCAGCGGGCGGTAGGCGGTCTTGTGCGGGTAGGCGTAGACGTAGGACTGGTAGGGCGAGTCGGGGCGCGGGGGTGCGGTGGTCATGCGCGCTCCTCGGTGGTGGCGGCGATGGCTGTGACGGTGGCGGGGACGGCAGCGGCGGCAGGGCGGGCTGCGGGGGCGGCATGGGGGACGGCTGCGGGGATGGTGAAGTGGGCGTACGGGACGGTCCAGACCACCTCGTGGCCGATCCGGTGACCGGTGTAGCCGTCCTCGCCGTACGCCGTGCCGTGGTCGGAACAGACGATCGCGAAGCAGGGGCGGCGGGCGCTCATCGCCGCGAAGAGCCGGCCGATGTGGGCGTCCACGTACTCCAGGGCGGCGGCGTGGCTGTCCCGGGAGTCGCCGTGCTCACGGGTGGCGCCGGGCAGGTGGAACCAGTTGGGCTGGTGCAGTGCCGAGACGTTCAGGAACAGGAACAGCGGTTGCCCGGCGGGCTGTTCGGCGGCGACCCGCTCCGCCCGGGCGACCTGCTCCTCGAAGGACGTCGGGGACGGCACGCCCATCCCGGGCTCCCAGTGGCTCTCCTGGAATAGGCCGGGCAGCACCGAGCCGAGCGGGCCCTGCTTGTTGAAGAAGCCCACGCCGCCGATGCAGACCGTCCGGTACCCGGCGGCGGCGAGGGCGGTCGGCAGATCCGGTGCGTCGAACACCCAGGTGCGCGGGGCGGTGCTCTCGGAGCCGGCGAAGCGGGCCGCGAACAGGCGCGGGTGGGGACCGCCGGGGGAGGCCGGGGTGGGCAGGAAACCGGCCAGGATCGCCTGGTGGGAGGCGTAGGTGAAGCTGCCGGGCGCGTGCCGGCGCTCCCAGCGGCCGCCGGGGAGGAAGGCGGCGAGGTGCGGGATCCGGCCGGCGGCGGCCAGCTCCTCGGCGACGTCGAAGCGGAGCGTGTCGAGTGTGACGAGCAGCAGGTCGTGCGTGCCGACGACCGCGTTCATGTCGGGGGCCGGAGCGGGAGCCTGGGTGTGGGGGGAGGCCTGGTGGTTCATCGGGAGGGTTCCGTGATCTGGTGGTCCGTCGGGGTGGGGAGGGGCCTACCGGTGGTGCGGCCGGTGGCCCCGGTGAGGGCGGCGATCTGGGCGCCGTAGGTGTCGAGGCCCTCGGCGGGGCCGCCGGGCAGGCCGGTGAGGTTGGGGAGCAGGTCGCCGAAGGCGTTGACCTCGCCGACCAGGGCGCGCCGCCAGCCGGCCGTGGGTAGGACGTCGACCCCGACCATCAACGAGCCGGGGAAGCAGGCCGCCGCGCGCTCGGCCGTCTCCAGCAGGGCCGGCCATGCGGGCCCGGCGGCCTCCCGGGCCAGGTCGAGGCTGCCACGGGCGCCGCCGAGGTGCAGGTTGGTCATCGGCTGCGCGCTCGTGCGCACCACCGCGTGGGTGGCCCGGCCGGCGACCACCACCACGCGCAGGTCCGCCGAGCGGCCGGACTGCGCGGCTTTCGGGATCCACTGTTCGACGTGCAGCCCGTCCGGTGCCAGCCGGTCGATGATCTCGGCCACCTCCCGCTCGCCGCGGTAGTGGCGGACCCGCAGCGAGTTGTGCAGCAGCCCGTCGGCCAGCTCGACCGACGTGGTGGCCAGGACCTGCCCGCGCGGCCCGAACTGCAGGGCCGTCACCCCGGAGGCGGAGGAGCCGTGCGCGGGCTTGACGAAGACCCGGCGCAGGCCGGCCGCGGCCAGCCGCCCGCGCAACTGCTCCCAGCCGGTGACCTCGCCGCCCAGCGCCCGGGGTACCGGCACCCCGGCGGCGGCGAGGAGCGCGTGCGCCCGCCGCTTGTCGAACATCACGGCGATCTCCTCCGGATCGCCCAGCAGCCGTACGCCGGGGCGTCCGGCCAGCTCGCGCAGCGCGGCCGTCACCCCCGCGTACCAGGCGGCCGTGCCCTCGACCCGGGTCGGCGCGTAGGACGGGCCGAGCGCCGGGCCGCGCAGCAGTTCGTCGACCAGGGCCTCCTCACCGGGCGACTCGATCCGCAGCAGGCCGTCCTCGGGCAGCCGGTAGTCGCCGCGCAGCACGTCCAGCCAGGGCAGGACGGCGGGCTCGGGCAGCCCGGCGGCCCGGGCGGCGGCGGCGAACAGCGTCACCCGTCGGTGCCCGGGATTGCCGAGGACGGTCAGCTGCGGTGTCATCGTGCCGTCACCCGCCTACTCGGCGACCGCGACGTAGCGGTCCCCGTCGTCCTCGTCCTCGTCGGGGTCCTCGGCCTCGGAGAGGTCGAGCGCGACCCCGGGCAGGGACTCGGTGAGGCGCTGCTGCAGTTCCTCGCTGAGGTAGTGGTGGTGCAGGTCGAGGGCGCGCAGGTGGGTGAGTGGCTGGCCCTCCAGCAGGGCGGCGGCGCCCTCGTCGGAGAGCACGCCCATGGACAGGTCGAGCGACTCCAGCCGGGCCACCACGGGCGCGTGCGCGACGGCCGAGGCGATCTCGTCCTGGAACTCGCTGTTGGCCAGCCCGAGGTGGCGCAGGCTCGGGAGGCGGGCGCCGTCCAGGAAGGGCCCGAGGTCGTCGATCGTGGCGTCACCGCCGTACTCGTCCACGCCGAGCCAGAGCGTCAGGCGCTCCAGCGCCGGCAGCTCGGAACCCGCCACCGCCCGCACCACCCGGGCCGGCAGGCCGCCGGCCTCGAAGCGCAGCGCGGTCAGCCGGTCGTGCCGCACCGGCTGGAGGCTCAGGTCCGTGCCGCCGCGGACGGTCAGCTCGGTCAGCCCGGGGAAGGCCGTCAGCAGCGGGGTGACGTCGCCCATCTCCATCCAGGAGATCTCGCACTCGTCGTAGGTCACGTCCCCGAGGAAGAGCGCCTCCAGGGCGGGCAGGCGCTCCGCGTCCGCGGCGATGGCGGCGACGGTGGCGGCCACGGGGACGTAGCCGCCGTGCCACCAGGGGCCGATCACCAGGGCGCGGATTCCGCCAGGGTCGACGGTGTCGAGGAAGGTCTGCCAGAGCTGCGCGAAGTCGTGCTTCGCGTCGTAGTCCAGGGCGAGCCTCCAGGCGACCGAGCCGGCGGCGGGCGGCGTGAGGGTGCCGTCGTCGGGGGTGAAGTCGCGGATCGGCAGGTCGTGGAAGCGGTCGGGGTGGAGGGAGACGGTCATGTCGGCTCCAGACGGATGGGCGTGGTGGGCTGGTCGGTGTGGTGGTGCGGCGGCGTCGGGCGCGCGGTCGGTGACGGTTACTCGGCCACGGCGACGTAGCGCCACCGGGCGTCGGGCTTTCCGGCCTCGGAGAGGTCGATCTCGACGCCCGGCAGGGCCTCGGTGAGGCGCTGCTGCACCTCCCCGGTGAGGAAGTGGTGGTGCAGGTCGAGGGCGCGCAGGTGGGTGAGGGGCTGGCCCTCCAGCAGGGCGGTGGCGCCCTGGTCGGTCAGTACGCCCATGGCGAGGCTGAGCGACTCCAACCGGGCCACCACGGGCGCGTGCGCCACGGCGGCCGCGATGTCGTCCTCGAACTCGCTGTTCTGCAGGCCCAGATGGCGCACCGCGGGGAAGCGCGTGCCGTCCAGGAAGGGGGCGAGGTCGTCCAGCGTGGCGTCGCCGCCGTAGTTGTCGACGCCGAGCCAGAGTTCGAGCCGCTCCAGGGCGGGGAAGTCGCAGCCGGCCACCGCCCGCACCACCGGGGCCGGCAGGCCGCCGGCCTCGAAGCGCAGCGCTCGCAGCGCCTCGTGGCGCACGGGTGTCAGCTCCAGGTTGCTGCCGCCGCGCACCACCAGCTCGGTCAGTTCGGGGTAGGCCGTCAGCAGCGGGGTGACATCGCACATCTCCAACCAGGAGATCTCGCTCTCCTCGTAGGTGACGTCGCCGACGAAGAGCCCCCGCAGCGCGGGCAGCCGGTCCGCCGCCTCGACGATCGCGGCCAGGGCGGCGTCGAGTTGCTCCGGCTCGTCGGAGAACCACGGGCCGATCACCACGGCCGTCACGCGCTCGGTGTCGACCGTGTCGAGGAACTGCCGCCAGCGCTTGGTGAAGGCCTCCTCGGACTCGTAATGCAGGCCGATCCGCCAGGCGGCCGACGCCGGCTCCGGCAGGGTCACGGCTGCCGCGTCGCCGCCGTCGGCGGCCTCGTCCAGGGCCTGGACGAAGTCGAAGACCGGGAGACCGTGGAACTGCTCGATGTGGTGGTTGACGGTCATGCGCTGCTCCTCAGGGGTCGGGGCCGAACACGTGTCTACCAGCCGGGTCCGACAATCCGGTGGCCGGGTGGCCGTCCGGGCGCGTTGTCAGACCCTTGCTCTACGTTCTGGTCGTGGCTCCGGAACGTGACCGCGAACAGCGCGGTGGAGCCCGGGATTCCGGCAGTCGTCGGGTCCGGCCGTACGGCGAGGGAGGACTGATGTACCGCCAGGGCGATGTGCTGATCGTGCCGGTCGAGGAGGGTGCCGTGCCGCCCCGGGTGGCCGCGCTGGCCGTCCAGCCCCGGGACGGCCGGGGCCGGATGGTGCTGGCCCTCGGGGAGGTCACCGGCCACGCGCACGCCGTGGTCGGTCCCGGGGAACTGCGCCGGGAGGCCGGTCCGTTCGGCGCGGGCTGGTTGCACCTGCCCGAGGGCGGCCGGGTGGTGCACGAGGAGCATGCGGCGATACCGCTGCCGAAGAGCTGGTACCGGGTGGTGCGCCAGCGCGAGTACACCCCGGGCGCAGTGCGGGTGGTCGCGGACTGACGCAGGGCCCGACGAACGGGCCGACGGCTGACGGACCGGCCGACGGGCGGGTGGCCGGGTGCCGGGCGATGGCAGACAGCCGGTAGACGGGTGGGCGGGCGCGGTGTGCAACGCGGAACGTGCAGCGTGGAACGCGCAGTGCCGAACGGAACGGAAGCAGGCGGCCGGGCGGGGAGCCCGGCCGGGAACGGAGCAGACGATGGAGACGACGATCCCTGACCGCCCGGCGGGCGCGGTGACGGCCGGGCCCGCCGAGGTGACGGCCCGCTGGCGGGCCGCCGCGGCGGCCACCGGCCCGGCCGACCGGTCGGCGGCCGAGCACGCGGTCCGGGCCGCCTACCGGGCGGCCGGGCTGCCCGAGCCCACGGCCGTCCGCTGGTTCGGCTCGCCGTTCGCCGCCGCCGAGGCGGCGCTGCAGCTGCGGGCCGCCGGCGCGGTGAGCGTACGCGAGGCCGTGCGCACCGGGCCCTGGGAACAGGCCCGGCGGCGGGCCGTCGAGGAGGTCGGCGCGGCCGGGTGGGCGGCGCACTGGGCACTCACCGGCGGCGAGCTCGGCCCGGTCACCACCCCGCTCGCCGACCGCATCCGCACGGCGGTCCTCGACCGGCTCGCCCCCGAGGCCGACCGCGAGGAGGCCTCGGACGACGCGGCCGCCGCCGCCCGCGCCCGGCGCACCACCGTCCGGCTCGCCCTGCTCGACGCCGTGCGCGGCCAGCACGACGCTCCCTGGTTCGCCGCCTTCGAGGCCGCCTCCGACGCGGCCGGGGGCAGCGCCGAGGCCGTCGCGCCGCTCGCCGGGGTGGCCCGGGAGGCCGGCTGGTGGTGGCCGTACCAGGACGTCGCGCTGGTCAGCGAGCGCCCCGTCGCGCTGCACCGTGACGAGGCCGGGCGGCTCGACCGGGCGGACGGCCCCGCCCTGGAGTACGCCGACGGCTTCGCCCTGCACGCCTGGCGCGGCATGCCCGTGCCCGCCGAGTTCCTGGCCGGGCTGGCCGACGTCACCGTCGAGCGGATCCGCACCGAGGAGAACGCCGAACTGCGCCGTGTCCTGCTGGAGCACTACGGCTACGAGCGCTACCTGGCCGACTCCGGTGCCGAGCCCATCCACCGCGACGAGACCGGGGTGCTCTGGCGGATCACCCTGCTCGACGACGAACCGGTGGTCATGGTCGAGGTCGTCAACTCGACCGCTGAGCCCGACGGCACCTTCCGCACCTACTGGCTGCGCGTCCCGCCGAGCACCCGCACCGCCCGCGCCGGGGTCGCCTGGACCTTCGGCATACCCGAGTCCGAGTACCACCCGCAGCGCGAGACCTGACCGGCCCGGACCCCCGGCGCAGGCCGCTGAGCCGCGCATCTCGGCCAGCCGATCTCGGGGCTGCCCCTCGGCGGGGTGCGGGACAGGTCAGCGTGAGGTCGGTCCGACGTTGCGGACCCAGACGGGGAAGGGGGCCATGGCGTTGGGCGCGGTCTGGTCCGACGGGTTGGTCCCGGCTGGCTGTCGGCCGCTCAGGAAGCCCTCGACGACCGGAACGAGGTCGTCGGAGGGCAGGTAGGTGCCGCCGAACGGCAGTTCGTCGACGGCCACCGATCCGGTGGAGCAGCGGAGTTGATCGACCTGCTCGTCGTGCCACACGTAGAAGGTCGCCAGCCCGGCGAAGCCCAGCGCGTGGATACGGTGCCGGATGGCCTGAGCGGTTCGTTCGAAGGCGGCGACCACCTCGGTCACGGACAAGGACTGCTTGTCCTCATCCTCCGCACTCAGGTACCAGGTGTTGGTCCGCCACTCGACCCGCCGGTCGCTCGGCTCCAGTACCAGCGGTTCGTCCGCTATTTCGGCGATCCATGTCAATAGCACCCTGGAATTGTCCCGGCCGGTGTGGATCGTGCAGTCGTCGGGGTCGGCCAGGGTCAGGGGGCGCGGGCGATGAGCACGGGTTGGAAGAAGCCCGTTCGGGCGGGTGGTTGCCAGTGGGAGGTGGTGAGGCCGGCCTCGGAGGCGAGGGCGGTGAGCTGGGACTGGGTGAGGGCCCAGTAGGTGGAGCGACGGATGTCGGTCTGCCATTGGCCGGTGGCATCGGGGGTGAGGTGGAAGAGCTCCAGGTCGTAGCGCTCGCCGTCCTCGTGCCAGTGCCAGAGCTGGAAGATGACGGACCGTCGGCCGTCGCGTTCGGTGGTCTGGGGCGGGGTGGAGGCGGGGCGGGAGCGGCGCAGGTCGTCGTAGGGGCGGATGGTGAGCAGGAGCAGGCCGCCGGGGCGCAGCACGCGGCGCATCTCGGTGAGGGCGGTGCGGACCTCCTCGGGGGTGAGTAGGTGGGGGAGCGCGTTGTCGGTGCAGACGACGACGTCGAACCGGGCGTCGGCGAAGGGTAGCCCGCGCATGTCGGCGGCCGCGGTGGGGAGACGGAGGCCCCGTCGGGCGGCTTCGGTGACGGCCCGGGCGGCGGCCGCCGGGCTGAGGTCGGTGCCGGTGACGCGGTGGCCGAGGGCGGCGAGGCCGAGGGCCTGGGTGCCGATGCCGCACGCGCAGTCCAGGACGTCGACCGGGCGATCGCCGAGGCCGGCGCGGATCAGGGCGTCGAGGCTGGCGCCCTGGCGGGCGACGGAGGCGTCCCAGTCGGGGTAGAGGAGGTGGTACCCGGCCGCGAACTCGTCGTAGAAGCGGCCGACGGGGGACTGCGGTGAGGAGGTCATGGCGTCGGGACTCCACGGTGGCGAGAGGGGTGAAGAGTGGGCACGACGGGCGTTGACGTGGGCGAGGTGGTAGGCGGGGCCCTCGCCTGCTCGTTCGTCACGCCGTCATCCTCGCCCAGCCGTACCGGGGTCGGACAGCGGTTTTCCGAGGGCGGGGAACGATGGGGCGGCGGTTCGGAGCCGGTGACCGGGCTGATCACGGCAGGCGGTCTGCGCGTGGTCCGGGGAACCGCCCCTGCGGCACGAGGGGATGAAGCGGAGGGTGAAACGGTTCGCCGGGCGGGCGGGCCACCGGGATGATGCCGGTATGCGCACCTTCGAAGAGCTGATCGCCGAGGCCGAGGCGGTGTCCGTGGACGGCTGGGACTTCTCCTGGCTCGCCGGCCGCGCCACCGAGGAACGGCCGTCCTGGGGCTACCAGCGGCTGCTGGCCGAGCGGCTGGGTCGGGCCTCGGCAGCCTTGGACATTCAGACCGGCGGCGGCGAGGTGATGGCCGGCGCGGCCCGGCTCGCCGCTGCGAAGCCCGTCGCAGGACAGCCCACCGAAGGACAGCCCACTGCAGGGCAGCCCACCCCCGGGACGCCCGCCCCCGCGCAGCGCGGAGCGCTTCCGGCCACCATGGCGGCCACCGAGTCCTGGCCGCCGAACGTCGCGCGCGCCACCGGCCTGCTGCACCCGCTGGGCGTGGTGGTGGTCGCGGACCCGGACGAGCCGCCGCTGCCGTTCGGCGACGGGGCCTTCGACCTGGTCACCAGCCGTCATCCGGTGAAGGCCTGGTGGTCGGAGATCGCCCGGGTGCTGCGGCCCGGCGGCGCCTACTGCGCCCAGCACGTGGGGCCGGCGTCCGGGTTCGAACTGGTCGAGTACTTCCTCGGCCCGCAGCCCGAGGCACGCCGGGCGCGCCGCCCGGAGGACGAGAGCGCCGCCGCGCGCGACGCCGGGCTGGAGGTGGTGGACCTGCGCTCCGAGCGGCTCCGGATGGAGTTCCTCGACATCGGCGCGGTGGTGTACTTCCTGCGCAAGGTGATCTGGATGGTCCCGGGCTTCACCGTGGCGGCCTACCGGGACCGGCTGCGTGAACTGGACGCCCTGATCCGGACGGAGGGGCCGTTCGTCGCCCACTCCGCGCGCTTCCTGATCGAGGCGCGCAAGCCGTAGGACGGCTCGGGCCCGGGGGGGGGGCGGGCCGGGGGGCGGGCGGGGGGGGCCGGCGCGGGGGGGGGCGGGGCCCGCCCCCGCCCCCCCGCCCCCCCCCCCCCCCCCCCCCGCCCCGCCCCCCCCCCC
>NZ_JBHWIO010000104.1:0-11516 GCF_042732075.1 Kitasatospora sp. NPDC059812 | reverse complement strand
CGCGCGCGGGCCCGCGCGGCCCTCGGGCGCGCCGCCGCCCCCCCCCCGCGGGCGGGGGGGCGGGCCGGCCCCCCCCCGGGGCTGGCAGGTGGCGCCGTCACGCGGCGGCGTCAGGCGGCGCCGCTCACGCCAGGGCGACCAGCTCCAGGTAGGAGTCGTGCCACAGGTCCTCGTCGCCGTCCGGGAGGAGCAGGACGCGGTCGGGCCGCAGGGCCTCGATGGCACCCGGGTCGTGGGTGACCATCACGATCGCGCCCGGGTAGGTGCCGACCGCCGCCAGCACCTCCGCCCGGGAGGCCGGGTCGAGGTTGTTGGTGGGCTCGTCGAGCAGCAGGACGTTGGCGCCGGAGTGGACCAGGCCGGCCAGCGCCAGCCGGGTCTTCTCACCACCCGAGAGGACCCCGGCCGACTTGTCGGCGTCGTCTCCGCGGAACAGGAACGCGCCGAGGACGTGCCGCAGTTCGCCGTCGCTCAGGTGCGGCGCGGCCTGGGCGAGGTTGTCGCGGACGCTGCGCGCCGGGTCGAGGGTGTCGTGCTCCTGCGCGAAGTAGCCGAGCCGCAGGCCAGGGCCGGGCACCACCCGGCCGGTGTCGGGGCTCTCGTGGCCGGCCAGGATGCGCAGCAGGGTGGTCTTGCCGGCACCGTTCAGGCCGAGCACGACCATCCGGCTGCCCCGGTCGACGGCCAGGTCGAGGCCGGTGAGCACCGGGCGGCCGGCGTAGGCCTTGGCGAGGCTGATCGCGCCGAGCGGCATCCGGCCGCAGGGGGCGGGTTCGGGCAGCCGGATCCGGGCCGTCCGTTCGGCCTGCCGGGCGGGTTCGAGGTCGGCGAGCATCCGGTCGGCGCGGCGGGCCATGCTGCGGGCGCTGGTGGCGGTGGCGACGTTGGCCCGCATCCGGTCGGCCTGGGCGTGCAGGGCGGCGGCCTTGCGTTCGGCGTTGGCCCGTTCCCGGGTGCGGCGGCGTTCGTCGGCGGCGCGCTGGTCGAGGTAGGCCCGCCAGCCGGTGTTGTGGACGTCGATCGCGGCGCGCTGCGGGTCGAGGTGGAAGACCCGGTTGACGGTGTCGGCGAGCAGGCCGAGGTCGTGGCTGATCAGGACCAGCCCGCCCTGGTGGGCCGCGAGGAAGCCGCGCAGCCAGGCGACGGAGTCGGCGTCGAGGTGGTTGGTGGGTTCGTCGAGCAGCAGGGTGCCGTGGTCGGCGAAGAGGATCCGGGCCAGCTCGACCCGGCGGCGCTGGCCGCCGGAGAGGGTGCCGACCGGGGTGTCCATGACCCGGGCGGGCAGTCCGAGGCCGGCCGCGACCCGGGTGGCCTCGGCCTCGGCCGCGTAGCCGCCCCGGGACTGGAACTCGGCCTCGGCGCGGGTGTAGGCGTCCATCGCCCGGCGCTGTTCGTGCGGTCCGTCGGCCTGCGCCATCGCCTCTTCGGCGGCGCGCAGCGCGCGGACGGCGGTGGCCAGGCCGCGGGCGGACAGGATGCGGTCGGTGACGGTGGCGGACGGGTCGGCGGCGCGGGAGTCCTGCGGGAGGTAGCCGACGGGGCCGGTGCGGGTGACCGTCCCGGCGGCGGGCGGCAGTTGTCCGGCGAGGGTGGCGAGCAGGGTGGTCTTGCCGGCGCCGTTGCGGCCGACCAGGCCGATCCGGTCGCCGGGGGCGATGTGGACGGTGATGTCGGACAGCAGGAGGCGGGCGCCGACGCGCAGGTCGACACCACGGGTGGTGATCATGGGATAACGCTCCGAAACAGCGAACGGACACACGGGTGGTGTGGAGGCGGGTCCGTCGGCTAGGAAATTCGGGGCGTAGACATGCGGCCCAGGGTAGCGGGGCGGGTGGAGCGTCCGCATCCGAATTGCCGGCGGGAGCGCACCGCGTCCGCGCGGGTTTCGGCCAGTGGGGCGGGTGTTGGCTCGTGGGGCCCCCTTGCCGGGGCGCGGGCCCCGCGCTTCCATGACCCGCATGGGTCGACGTGAGCTCGTTCTCTTGACTGATCACAGTTCGACCGAAGGAAGCCGCGACGTCCTCGCCGCCGCCGCCCGGGCCCTCACCGGCCGGGCGCCCGTGCTGCTCGACGCCCGGCACTTCATGACCGGCGGGGGCGGCCGGATCCGCCCCGACGATGGGGGCGGGCTGCGCCTGGAGGCGGACGGCCGCAGCGTGGCGGCCGACGCCGTCGTGGTCTACGAGATCCCGCCGCACCGGCGGCGCGACTTCGCGCCCTTCCAGCGGCTGCTGGGCGCACACGGCGCCCGCTCGCTCGGCACCGATGTGCAGGCCTGGCGGGCGGCCACCGAGAAGGACCTCACGGTGGCCCGCTTCACCCGCGACGGCGTCGCGCACATGCCGACCGTCTCGCTGTCCCGGCCGAGCCTGCGGGCCGCCGCCGAGGCCTTCGACCGGCTCGGCGGCGACGTCTGGGCCCGGCCCTGCGTCGGGATGGGTGGCGACGACGTCTTCCACGTCACCACTCACGCCCAACTCGCCTCCGCCGCACGGCACTACGAGCGCGACGGGGCGGACTGGCTGATCGCCCGGGATGCCCGCAACTTCACCCCGGACGGCCGCCGCCACCAGTACCGGGTGGTGGTGCTCGACGGCCGGGTGGTCCGGGTCGTCGAACACGTGCAGGCGGATCCGGACGCCCCCTGCAACGAGAGCCGCGGCGCCGTCTCCGCCCCGCTCGCCGCCGCCGAACTGCCCCGGGGCCTCGCGGACCTGGCGATCCGTGCGGTCGCCTGCCTCGGCCTGCCGCTGGCCGGTGTCGACCTCGCCGCCGAGAGCGGCGGCGTGGTCTTCGAGGTCAACGTCCACCCGGCGTTCGGCCGCGGCGCCCTGGAGCAGGTCGCCGTGCCGTACGTGGCCGCGCACCTGGAGCCCGTCTGACGGTTCCGGCCGGGTGCGCGGCGGCCGGGCGCGCCCCGGGCCGGCAGCTGGCGAAGGAGGCCGGTCGGCGGCCGGGCACGTCCCTGGCCGGTCAGCTCCGCAGGATGGCGGCGAGGAGCGACGGGCGGAACAGCAGCGTCGGCGGGGCGACCAGCGACATCACCTCGTGGAAGGCGGCAGTGACCGACGGGTTGTGGGCGGCGCCGGCCAGCACCTTGTCGAGGAAGCGGTGCTGGAGCGCGAGCAGGGCGCCGGAGGGTCCGCCGGTGGTGGCGGCGAAGCGGACGTCCTCGGTGCAGGACATCACCCACGGGTTCTTGGAGACGGCCGCGATCGCGCGCCGGGCGTCCCGGGCCGTGGCGTGGCCGATGCCGCCGTGGCGCAGGGCGGTGCGGCGCAGCTCCCGGGCGCAGAACAGGGCGACGGTGACGCCCTGCCCGTACACCGGGTTGAAGGTGCTGGCGGCGTCGCCGACCACCACCAGGCCGTCCGGGGCGCTGCGTTCGTAGTGCCGCCGGATGCCGGGGCCGGGGACGAAGCCGCGCACCTCGCCGGCCGGCTCGGCCTGCTGGAGCGCCTCGCGGATGCTCGGGTCGCGCAGCCGGGCCAGTTGCTTGGTGAACCCGGCTTCGCCGGGCTCGGGTTCGGCGCCGCGCATGCCGGCGACGCTGACGATCCAGCGGTCGCCCTCGACCGGCAGCAGCACGCCCAGGTGGGGCGCGTCCGGGGCCTTGGTCTGCACGTAGATCGCCTTGTAGCCGATGTCGACGCCGGCCGGGCGGTGGAACAGCCGGGAGGAGTACGCGACGCCCGCGTCCACCCGCTCCTCGGGCACCGGCGGGTGGCCCAGCTCCGCCAGCCAGTCCGGCACCGAGGTCGTGCGGCCGGCCGCGTCCACCACCAACTCGGCCGGTATCTCCCGGACTTCGCTGCGTTCGGGCCCGCGGTCGCGGACCTTGACGCCGGTCACCGTGCGGGCCGACCCGAGCAGGCCGACCACGTCGGCGCCCTCCAGGAACTCGATCGAGGGCTCGGCGCGGACCCGGTCCAGCACCGCCTTGTCCAGCACCGGCCGGGTGCAGGAGAGGAAGGCGAGCTGCGCCGGGTACTGCGCCATCCACCCCGCCGAGCTGAGCCACTTCAGATCGCCAGAGACGGCGACCCTCGTCGCGCCCGCCTCCGTGAGCTCCTGGTTGATGCCGGGCATCATCTCCTCCAGCGCCCGGTGTCCGGCCTCCAGCACCAGGTGCGCGTGCCGGCCCTGCGGCACCCCGGCCCGGAACGTGGGCTCCGCCGGGTAGCGGTCCCGCTCCACCACCACGATCCGTTCGGCGAACCCGCGCAGGGCCCAGGCCGCCACCGTGCCGGCCAGCCCGCCGCCGATCACCACCGCCGTGCCCCGCCCGGGGGCCGTTTCCGAAGAAGTCATGACACGTAGCGTAGTCGGGCGGTGGCGGCCCCGTAATTGTATCGGCGGGACGAACGGGCAGGACACGGGCGGCCGTTGGTGCCCGAACGCGCCGGGCGCACGACCGGCCCGGAACACCGTCGCGCGGCGCCCCCGGGGCGGGCGGTGGGAGGCACCCGGGAGCGGGTACTACACTCGGCGGGAGTTGTGCAGGCCCCCCTTCCGGTGCGCGGGCGCGCGGAGCCGAGGAGGTGAGAGCCGTGGAGTGCAGTAGTCCGGGTCGAAGTCGGCCCCGCCCCCGGTTGTCCCGCACCATTCGCGGCACCCGGCGTTCCTCCTCCCGTACGGCTCCCGCGCGGCGCTGACCTCGTCCTCGACGGGGTGCCGCCGGTCGCGCCGTGCGCGTGGTGGCCGGCCGGGCGCCTCCGGCCCGCCGTCCCCGGACGGCGACCGGGCACCCACCGTGGAGGTACCCGCCATGTCCGACTGGCGTGTGCGCGCCGTGCGCGCGAGCAAGCGTCCGTTCTCCCGCCCCGCCGGGGGCTCCGGACCCGCCGACGCGCAGCCGGCGCCGGAGCACTCGATGGATCCGCGGCCCGACCAGCCCGTCGAGCCGGTCACCCTGGAGCGTTCCGTGGTGGACGCGGCGGTCTACCGGGACGGGCGGCGGATCGACACACCGGCGAACCTCGCCGACATCTACCGCGAACTGCCCGACCGGCCCGGCGCGATGGCCTGGATCGGCTTGTACCGCCCCGCCGAGGCGCAGCTGCTGGAGGCGGCGGACCGGTTCAACCTGCACGAACTGGCCGTCGAGGACGCCATCGTCGCCCACCAGCGGCCGAAGCTGGAGCGCTACGGCGACACGCTGTTCGTGGTGCTGCGCGCCGCGCGCTACCTGGACGAGGCGGAGGAGGTCGACTTCGGCGAGATCCACCTCTTCGTGGGCCCCGACTTCGTGCTCACCGTCCGCCACTCGCAGGCACCGGACCTGTCCGCGGTGCGCCGCCGCCTGGAGACGGACCCGGACCTGCTCGCGCTCGGCCCGGAGGCGGTGCTGTACGCGGTGCTGGACGCCGTGGTGGACGGCTACGCGCCGGTGATCGCCGGGCTCCAGCACGACATCGACGAGATCGAGACGGAGGTGTTCGGCGGCGACCCGCAGGTCTCCCGGCGCATCTACGAGCTGTCCCGCGAGGTGATCGAGCTCCAGCGGGCCACCCGGCCGCTGCTGGAGATCATGAAGAGCCTGGAGGCGGGCTTCGGCAAGTACGGCACCGACGACGAGCTGCAGCGCTACCTGCGCGACGTCGCCGACCACGCCACCTACGCCGCCGAGCGGGTGGACGGCTTCCGGCAGATGCTGCAGAACATCCTGACCGTGAACGCGACGCTGGTCTCGCAGCGGCAGAACGAGGAGATGAAGCAGCTCGCCGAGGCCGGGCACGTGCAGAACGACGAGATCAAGAAGATCTCCTCCTGGGCGGCGATCCTCTTCGCGCCGACGCTGATCGGCACCGTGTACGGGATGAACTTCGAGATCATGCCGGAGCTCAAGTGGGCGTTCGGCTACCCGTTCGCGGTCGGGCTGATGGCGCTGGTCTGCACCGGGTTGTACGTGGTCTTCAAGCGCCGCAACTGGCTCTGACGGCAGGGCGGGGCGCGGCGCGGCTGGTGCGGGGTGCGGCGCGGTCCGGCTCGGGCGCGGTGCTCGCGACCGGCTCCGCCGTGCCGCCGAAATCCGGCGCGGCCCCGCGAAGGCAGCGCTGACCGGCTGCCGCAACCGGCGCCGACCGCACGGCCGTTCGCCCGGCGTCAGGGATTCGTCAGGGCGGCGGCGCGGCGCTTGCCCCGGTCCGCGCCCGCCGGTTGGATGAGGAGCATGAACCGCCCGGCACGCCACCACGACCGCCCGCCGCATCCGCGGCCGCCGGTCCGCGTCGCCGCGGCCGCCATCGCCGTGCGCTGATCCGCGCCTCCCCGCCGGAGGGCACGGCACGTGCCGCGCCCCGCCCCGCCCCGTCGTCCGATCGGCGCGGGGTGCGGGCGGGCGCGCGAGTTCCGCATCTCATCAGGTCTTTTGAGCCCGCACCCCGGCCCGGACAGGGCCGGCGGTGCCCCGCACCCTGGGAACGGTCATGTCCGAATCCGTCCTGTCCGCTCGTACCGCCCTCGTCACCGGCGCCTCCTCCGGCATCGGCTGGGAGACCGCCCGGCTGCTCGCCGGGCTGGGTGCCACCGTGCTGGTGCACGCCCGGACCACCCCGGAGGCCGAGGCGGCCGTCGCCCGGCTGGTCGACGCCGGCGCCCGCCGGGACCAACTCGTCGAGCTGGCCGCCGACTTCACCCACCTCTCGGAGGTCGCGGTGCTGGCCGGCACGGTCGTCAAGCACTACCCGGCGCTGGACCTGCTGGTCAACAACGCCGCCGCGCTGGCGCCCGAGCGCTGCACGCTGACCGACGACGGCAACGAGGTCTCGCTGCAGGTCAACTTCCTGGCCGCGCACCTGCTGGCCAGGCTGCTGCGGGCGCCGCTCTCGGCGTCCGGCGACGCCCGGATCGTCAACGTCTCGTCCTCGCTGCACCGGACGGCGTCGATGAACTGGTCGGACCCGCACCGGGTGAAGAGGTACTCGCGGGTGGCCGCGTACGCGCAGTCGCAGCTCGCGCTCACCATGGCGACCGCCGACATGGCCCCGGCCGGCTCCGGCATCACCGCCGTCAGCCTCAACCCGGGCCTGTGCGACACGGCGCTGCTGCCGCTGTACGGGCGGGCCGGCGCGCCGGCGGTGGAGGGCGCGGCGGCCGTCGTCCGGCTCTGCCTGCCGGACGTTGCGGTCGCCAACGGCGCCTACTACGACGGCGGTTCGGTGGCGCCGGTGGCGCAGGCCGCCCAGGAGGAGCGCTCGCTGAAGCGCCTGGTCAAGCTGGCGGACCAGTTGGTCGGCCAGGCCGCTTGAAGCCCTTCCCCGGAAGCGGAGAGCACACGATGTCCAAGCGCGCCCGCAAGAAGAGGGCCCGGCGGAAGAACACGGCGAACCGCGGCCGCCGGGCCGGGCAGGGCTGACCCGCCCACCACCGCAGCCCACCACCCATCGCCATCACCCATCACCACCACCCATCACCACTCACCACCGCCGATCACCGCCGCGAACCGCTGAGGGCCGCCGCGAACCGGCGGGCACCGCCGGGCGCCGGGGACGGTCGCTAAGGATGCGTCAAGAACGGCGCCCGGCGGCGTCAAGGAGCCGTCAGGGGGCGGCTTCCCGCAGGTGGCGCGGCACTAGCGTCGCCCGGCGGAGAGAAACGGTTCTGCTCCGGTTTCAGCAGGAAACCCCGGCGGACCGTGCAACGGGGGAGAGGAACGTGCGGCCATGACCACCTCGGCAGCGGGTACGACGGCCACCACGGGGGAGACGGCCCCGGGGACGGAACCCGATCCGGCGGGGGAACCGGCTCCAGCCCGGGCCCCAGCCCCGGCCACGGCCCCAGCCCCGGCCACGGCCGCCCCGACCCCCCGCCCGAGCCCCCTGGCCCGGCTCCGGCACGGCGCGCGGACGGTCGGCGGCCGCGCCTACTGGACCACCCCGCGCCTGGTCCGCGGCCTCACCGCGCTCAGCCTGGCCGCCCTGATCGGCCTCGGCGCGGCCGCCACCACCGTCCTCGGCGGGGCCCGCGACGGCACCGACACCATCGGCCACCGGGCCGCCCCGCAGGCCACCCGCGCCGCCGACCTCTACTTCGCGCTCAGCGACATGGACGCCCAGGCCGCCAACCTGCTGCTGGTCGGTGCCGACCCCGACTACACGACGCTGCGCAAGCAGACCCTCGACACCTACGAGCAGCGCCGCGCGCAGGCCGACGGCGACCTCCAACAGGCCGCCCAGGCCGCGGCCGCCGACCCGGCCGGCCAGCGCGCCGTCCAGCAGGTGCTCGGCCGGCTCGGCAGCTACGAGGCCCTGGTGGCCCGCGCCCAGCTGCTGGAGGAGCAGGCCAAAGCCCCGGCCGGCCAGCCCTCGCCCGCCGCCCTGGACGCCTACCGCCAGGCCACCGACCTGCTGCGCCAGCAACTGCTGCCCGCCGCCGACCAGGTCACCGCCGCCAACGAGGCCACCGTCGAGCAGGTCTACACCGAGCGCCGCGACGCCCTCGGCAGCGGCTGGTGGTGGCTGCTCGCGGTCGGCCTGCTCGCGCTCGCCGCGCTGCTCGGGCTCCAGCGCGTCCTGGCGGTGCGCTACCACCGCGTCGTCAACCCGGCGCTGGCCGCAGTCACGCTGCTCACCGCCGTCGTGCTGGCGATCGGCCTGCACCTGGTCAGCCGCGCCGACGACCACCTGGTGACCGCCAAGAGCAACGCCTACGACTCGGTGATCGCGCTCAGCCGCGCCCGTGCCGTCGCCTTCGACCTGAACGCCGACGAGAGCCGCTACCTCACCGACCCGTCCCGCGCGGCCGCCTACGAGCAGAGCTTCCTCGACAAGACCCAGGCGATCGCCCGCCTGGACGGCGCCACCCTCTCCGACTACAACGCCCAGCTGGCGGCCGCCGCGGCCCGGCACCGCGCCGACCACACGGCCGTCCCCTTCGGCGGCTACCTCGGCACCGAACTGCACAACATCACCTTCCCCGGCGAGCAGGACGCCGCCGAGCGGGTGCTCGCCGCCTTCCAGCAGTACCAGCAGGACGACCGGAAGATCCGCGCGCTGCGCGACGAGGGCCGGCTGAAGGAGGCGGTGACGCTCAACACCGGCCTCTCCCAGGGGCAGTCCAACTACGACTTCGACCAGCTGAGCACGGCCATCGGGGACACCATCGCGGTCAACGCCAAGGCGATGGACTCGGCGGTCGCCGCGACCGACGGCGACCTCGACGCCGGCACGGCGGCCCTGGCCGCGGGCGCGCTGGCGGCGGCGCTCGCGCTCACCGCGCTGGGCGTCCGGCCGCGCCTGCGCGAGTACCGGTAGCCGCCGGCGCCGACCCGCGGTGGGGCCCGGTGGCGGTATGCGTCGCCACCGGGCCCCGCCCCCGGCAGCCGGTTACGCCGCGGGCGGGCGTCGGCGAAGCCCCCGGCGGGCTCCGGTGCGCCCGGGCTCCGGCGCCCCCGGCCTCAGTCGGCGGCGAGCCGGTCGTACTCGGCGTCCGGGTCCAGCTGGCGCCGGTACTCGGCGTGCAGCCGGACGTCGCCGTCCGGGCCGGCCAGGCGGGCGAGCGGGCCCCGGGCGCCCGGGAGCGGCCGGGCGCACGGCCATTGCTGGGCGAGTACGGCGAGCGGCGCGCCGTCGCCGGTGCGCAGGATCCAGCTGGCGCGGCCGCCGCCGATCAGGGGCAGGTACGGCCGGGGGAGTCCGAGGGCGGCGAGCGCCTGCGGCAGGTCGAGGTCGTCGGGGAGGGTGAGCGCCGCGGGGTGCGGGGCGTCGGCGTCGTCGCCGGCCGCGACGCTGTCCCGGGTGAGGTGGATGCGCATGGCCGGACAGCATAGGGCGCGCGGACGGGCCCGCGCGCCCGTGCACCGGTGTGCCGGTTTGACAAACGCCCTTGCTGTCCCGGCGAATGGCAGGCATGGCCGACGAAGACTTCGAGAACGTCCTCACCACGGTGGGCCCCCGGCTGCGCGCCCTGCGACGCGAGCGCGGCACCACCCTCGCCAAACTGGCCGCCGCCACCGGGATCTCGCTCAGCACGCTGTCCCGGCTGGAGTCCGGGCAGCGCAAGCCGACCCTGGAACTGCTGCTGCCGCTGGCCCGGGAGTACCGGGTGCCGCTGGACGAGCTGGTCGGCGCCCCGGCCACCGGAGACCCCCGGGTCCATCCCCGCCCGGTGACCAGGAACGGCCAGACCATCATCCCGCTCACCCGCCACCTCGGCGGTCTGCACGCCTTCAAGCAGATCATGCCGCCCGGCCGGGGCACCGAGCCCGAGCTGGAGCTGAAGGTGCACGAGGGCCACGAGTGGCTGTACGTGCTGTCCGGCCGGCTGCGGCTGGTGCTCGGTTCGCACGACCTGGTGCTGACGGCCGGTGAGGCCGCCGAGTTCGACACCCGGACCCCGCACGCCTTCGGCAACGCCGGGCCGCAGCCGGTGGAGTTCCTCAGTCTGTTCGGTCCTCAGGGTGAGCGGATCCATGTCAGGGCGCGCCCGGGAACCTCCGTTCGGTAGGTTCGTTCCCTGACAGCGGGGGTTTTCCGTTCCGGTCTCCCGCCAGGCCGTCGGGAGGGGCCGAGAAGATGAGTGTCCAGCAGAGTACGGAGTCCGGCGAGAGCGGTGGAACCGGGGAGCGCGGCGCGGTGGGTGCGCCCGAAGTCCCGGGCGCGGCGGGGGCCTTCGAGGCCTCCGGCGGCGGCGCCGGCCGGGCCGGCGGTGGTTCCGGCGGCGACGGGAGCGGCGGCAGCGGTCCGACCGGTGGGGCCGACGGCGCCGGCGGCGCGGAGCCGGACGCCAAGAGCGGGCGGAAGAAGCGCCCGTTCTGGCAGGAGCTTCCGATTCTGCTGGTGATCGCCCTGCTGCTCTCGCTCGGCATCAAGACCTTCTTCGTCCAGGCCTTCTCGATCCCCTCGGGTTCGATGGAGCAGACCCTGGCGATCGGCGACCGGGTGCTGGTCGACAAGTTGACGCCCTGGTTCGGCGCCGAGCCCGAGCGCGGCGAGGTGGTGGTCTTCCGTGATCCGGGCGGCTGGCTGGAGAGCGCGCCGACGCACGCGGACGGCTCGGTGATGAGCTCGGTCCAGAAGGTGCTGAGCACCGTCGGCCTGATGCCCTCGGCGGACGAGAAGGACCTGATCAAGCGGGTGATCGCGGTCGGCGGGGACACCGTCGAGTGCAAGGCGGGCAGCCCGCTGAAGGTGAACGGCGTCGCGCTGGACGAGCCGTACCTGTTCCCCGGTTCGGCGCCCTGCGACCAGGACCCGGTGGGCACCGTCACCGTCCCCAAGGGCAAGCTCTGGGTGATGGGCGACCACCGCAACAACTCGCGGGACTCGCGCCCGCACCACAACGAGACCGGTGACGGCTTCGTGCCGGTGGGGAACGTGATCGGCCGGGCCTTCGTCGTCGCGTGGCCGCTCACGGACTGGTCCACCCTGCCCGTCCCGGACACCTTCGGCAAGGTGCCGGCAGGGGGGGGGGCGGGGGGCGCGGGGGGGGCGGGGGGGGGCGCGCGGGGGGGCGGCGCGGGGGGGGGGGGGCGCGGGGGGGGGAGGGCCGGGGGGGGCGGCCGCGCGCCGGCGCGC
>NZ_JBHWIO010000103.1:0-30759 GCF_042732075.1 Kitasatospora sp. NPDC059812 | reverse complement strand
GCAGGGGGGACCCTGTGGGAGAGTAGGACGCCGCCGAACAATCATTCACAGAGAACCCCCATCCGGGAAACCGGATGGGGGTTCTTTGCATTTCCGGCCCACGGGAGCACCTCACCAGGGCCCCACGAAAGTCCCCACGAAAGTTCAAAAAAGTTCGGCTGGCTATGTCGAGAACCCGTGGCTGGCTCCGTCCCCGGGGTGGACGCGGCCACAATGGGTCGCACCAGCACCGAGGAGAACATCATGGCCAAGTACCTGCTGCTCAAGCACTACCGAGGCGCCCCGGCTCCGGTCAACAACGTGCCCATGGACCGATGGACGCCCGAGGAGATCTCGGCGCACGTGCGGTACATGCAGGACTTCGCGGACCGGCTGGAGAAGACCGGCGAGTTCGTCGACGGCCAGGCACTCGCTCCCGAGGGGACGTTCGTCCGGTACGACGGCGAGGGGCGCCCGCCGGTGACCGACGGCCCGTTCGCCGAGACCAAGGACCTGATCGCCGGCTGGATGGTGATCGACGTCGACAGCTACGAGCGCGCCGTCCAGCTGGCCGGGGAACTGTCGGCCGCTCCCGGGGCGGGCGGGCGGCCGATCCACGAGTGGCTGGAGCTGCGTCCGTTCCTGGCCGCGCCGCCCACCGTCACCGAGTGACCTCCCCGGTGGACGAAGTCCTGCTCCGGAGCCTCGCGCCGAGCGTGCTCGGTATCCTCGTCCGCCGCGGAGCCGACTTCGCGGCGGCCGAGGACGCCGTGCAGGACGCGATGGTCGAGGCGGTCCGCGTCTGGCCGGCCGACCCGCCGCGGGACCCCAAGGGCTGGCTGGTCACCGTGGCCTGGCGCCGGTTCCTCGACGGGGCCCGGGCGGACGCGGCCCGCCGCCGACGCGAGGACCGGGTCGAGGAGGAACCGGAGCCGGGGCCCGCGTCCGCGGTGGACGACACGCTCCAGCTCTACTTCCTGTGCGCGCACCCGTCGTTGACGCCGCCGTCGGCGGTCGCGCTCACGTTGCGGGCCGTGGGTGGGCTGACCACCCGCCAGATCGCCCAGGCCTACCTGGTGCCCGAGGCGACCATGGCGCAGCGGATCAGCCGGGCCAAGCGGACCGTCTCGGGGGTGCGGTTCGACCGGCCCGGCGACGTCGCCACCGTGCTGCGCGTGCTCTACCTGGTCTTCAACGAGGGCTACTCCGGGGACGTCGACCTCGCCGCCGAGGCCATCCGGCTGACCCGGCAGCTCGCGGAGGCGATCGACCACCCCGAGGTGGCGGGGCTGCTCGCCCTGATGCTGCTCCACCATGCCCGGCGCGGGACCCGGACCGCGTCCGACGGGAGCCTGGTGCCGCTCGCCGAGCAGGACCGTGGCCGGTGGGACACCGGGTTGATCGCCGAGGGCGTCGGGATCCTGCAAGCGGCCCTCGGCCGCGACCGGTTGGGCGAGTTCCAGGCCCAGGCCGCCATCGCGGCGCTCCACGCCGACGCGCCCACCGCCGAGGAGACCGACTGGGTGCAGATCGTCGAGTGGTACGACGAGCTCGCCCGCCTGACCGAGAGCTCGGTCGTCCGGCTCAACCGCGCGGTGGCCGTCGGTGAGGCCGACGGACCGCGCGCCGGGCTGGCGGCACTCGGGGAGCTGGACGGCTCGCTGCCCCGCCACACGGCGGTGGCGGCGTACCTCCACGAGCGCGACGGCGACCTGGAGATGGCGGCCCGGCTGTACGCCGAGGCGGCCCACCGGGCCCCCGACCTCGCCGAGCGCGACCACCTGACGCGCCAGGCCGCCCGGCTCAACGCCCGTCGGCGTCGCTGACGGACCAGGTGGGTGACGCCGCGTCACCACGGCCTGCCCGTTGAAGGAACGGGACCAAGAGACGGGACCGTCCGTACGGCGAGGGCTCAGAGGCGGCCGGCGGCCTTGAGGGCGAGGTAGGTGTCCGCGAGGGCGGGGGCGAGCTGGGCGGGGGAGGCGTCGAGGACGGTGACGCCGTGGCGGCTGAGGAGGTCGGCGGTGGCACGGCGGTCGGCGCGGGTCTGTTCGGCGGCGGCGGCGCCGTAGACGGCCTCCAGGGTGCCGCGCCCGGCGGCGAGGGCGTCCAGGTGGGGGTCGGCGACGGAGGCCAGGACCACCTCGTGGCGCTTGGTGAGGAGCGGCAGCAGCGGGCGCAGGCCGTCTTCGACCGGGGCCGTGTCGAGGCCGGTGAGCAGGACGATCAGCGAGCGGTGCGGTGCCATCTTGAGGGCGGTGGAGACCAGTGAGCGCATGTCGGTCTCGTGCAGGGCGGGTTGGAGGGAGGCCATCGCGTGGGTGAAGGCCGGCAGGATCTCGCTGGGCGAGCTGCCGGCGACCGCGGCGCGCTTGCGGGCGTCGTGGGCGAGCAGGTCGACGCGGTCGCCGGCGCGGGTGGCGAGGGCGGTGAGCAGCAGGGCGGCGTCGAGGGCGGCGTCGAGGCGGGGTGCGTCGCCGACCCGGCCGGCGGAGGTGCGGCCGGTGTCGAGGACGACGAGGATGTGCCGGTCGCGTTCGGGGCGCCAGGTGCGGACGGCGACGGTGTTGCGGCGGGCGCTGGCCCGCCAGTCGATGGAGCGGACGTCGTCGCCGGGCAGGTACTCGCGCAGGGAGTCGAACTCGGTGCCCTGGCCGCGGGTCAGGACGGAGGTGCGGCCGTCGAGTTCGCGCAGCCGCGCGAGCCGGGAGGGCAGGTGCTTGCGGCTGTTGAACGGGGGCAGGGCGCGGACCGTCCAGGGCAGGTGGTGCGAGCCCTGGCGGCCGGCCAGGCCGAGTGGCCCGAGCGAACGGACCGTCACCCGCCGGGCGTGGTGGTCGCCGCGGCGGGTCGGGGTGAGTGCGGTGACGGCCCGGCGCCGCTCGCCGGCGGGGACGTGCAGGGTGTGCCGGGAGGCGGCCTCGGCGGTGCCCGGCCGCCAGGCGGACGGGGCCCAGGCGTCGCGGATCCGGGCTCGGAGGGGCCGCCCGGAGGGGTTGGTGACGGTCAGTTCGACGGAGGCGGGTTCGCCGAGCCGGACGGTGGTGTCGCCGCCCCGGCCGAGTTCCAGGCTGCGGACGGGGGCGGCGAGCACCAGGTCGATCACGGCGGCGAGCAGCACGGTGCCGGTGACGAGGCCGATCCCGGCCCAGGACGGCAGCAACAGGCCCACGACGAGCGTGCCGAGCGCGGCGAGCAGGGCGGTTCGCCCGGTGAGGGCCATGCGGTGCGCTCCTTCGGGAACGGGTGGTTCAGCGGGGGGCGGGCGTCTGGGTGAGGACGGCCTGGATGACGGAGTCGGCGGTGACGCCCTCCATCTCGGCCTCGGCGCGCAGCGCGACGCGGTGCCGCAGGGTGGGCAGGGCCAGGGCCTTGACGTCGTCGGGGGTGACGTAGTCGCGGCCGGCGAGCCAGGCCCAGGCGCGGGAGGCGGCCAGCAGGGCGGTGGCACCGCGCGGCGAGACGCCGATGGACAGCGACGGGGACTGCCGGGTGGCCCGGCAGAGGTCGACGATGTACGCGAGGATCTCGGGGGAGACGGTCAGCTTGGCGATCTGCTCGCGGGCGGCGGCGAGGTGCGCGGGCCCGGCGACCGGGCGGACGCCGGCGGCGGCGAGGTTGCGGGGGTCGAAGCCGGCGGCGTGCCGGGACAGGACCTGGAACTCCTGGTCCCGGTCGGGCAGCGGCAGGACCAGCTTGAGCAGGAAGCGGTCCAGCTGGGCCTCGGGCAGCGGGTAGGTGCCCTCGTACTCGACCGGGTTCTGGGTCGCGGCGACCAGGAACGGGACGGGCAGTGCGCGCGGCACGCCGTCGACGGTGACCTGGTGCTCCTCCATGGCCTCCAGCAGGGCGGCCTGGGTCTTCGGCGGGGTGCGGTTGATCTCGTCGGCGAGCAGCAGGTTGGTGAAGACCGGGCCGGGCTGGAAGGAGAACTCGGCGGTCCGGGCGTCGTAGACGAGGGAGCCGGTGACGTCACCGGGCATCAGGTCGGGGGTGAACTGGATGCGCTTGGTGTCCAGGTTGAGCGCGGTGGACAGGGTGCGGACCAGCAGGGTCTTGGCGACGCCGGGGACGCCCTCCAGCAGGACGTGGCCGCCGCAGAGCAGGGCGACGACGAGGCCGGTGACGGCGGCGTCCTGGCCGACCACGGCCTTGCCGATCTCGGCGCGCAGGGCGGTGAGTGCGGCGCGCGGGTCGACGGCGGTGTCGGGGGTGCCCGGGGTGGCAGCCGCCGCGCCGGGGGTGCTGGACGGGGTGGCGGTGGCCTGTTCGGTCACGGGTTCCGTACCTGCCTTTCGAGGGCGTCGAGGTCGTCGGCGAGCCGCAGCAGTGCGGCGTCGTCGGTCGGGGGCGGGCCGAAGAGGAGGGCCCGGACGTCGCCGGCGGGCTGCTCGGGGAGGCGGTCGGCCACGGCCGCGCACAGGGTGTCGGGGTCGGGCGCGCCGGCGTGGAGCGGGACGCCCAGGGCGGGGGCGAGGCGGTGCGCGGCGGCCCGGCGCAGGGCCTCGGCGGCGCGGCCGCGGGCCTTGGCGCGGCGGTAGAGCCGGGCGCGGCCCTCGGTGGTCTCGGCGGCGCGGACCACCACGGGCAGGTTCTCGCTGATCACCGGGCCGAGTCGGCGGCCGCGCCACAGGGCGGTCAGGACGGCCGCGGCGGCGAGCTGGTAGCCGGCCCAGCGCCAGCCGTCCGGGATGTAGTCGCCGAAGGTCTTGTCCCGGGTGCCCTGGGCGGGCGGGACGCTGTAGTCGGGCAGGTGCCAGGTGAGGCGGGGCTGGGAGCCGAGCAGGCCGAGGGCGAGGGCGGCGTTGCCGTCCTTGGCGAGCTGCTCGTTGTGCAGGAAGGCGCCGGTGCCGAGCACGATGACGTCGCCGCCGGCGGTCGGGGCGCTGACCAGCGGGTAGCCGTGGCCGCGCGGGTAGCAGCCGGCGCCGCGGCTGCCGCTGGTGTAGAGCATCCCGCCGATCTCGGCGCTGCCGGCCCGCACGGCCTCGGTGAGCGGGCACTGTGCGGCGGTGCTGCGGACGGAGGCGTAGGAGGGCCCGCCGTCCTCGTCGGAGGGGCGGATGCCGGGGGCCAGGGCGCTGAGTGCGGCCGGACCGGGGGCGATGAGGACGAGCCGGCTGTGCCGGGCTGCGGCGACGGCGCGTAGTTCGGCGGGGCCGAGCAGGTCGGGTTCGGGCAGGACGAGGGTGTCGGCGCCGCCCGGGTGGCTGATGAGGTCGGTGGTGAGGTCGGCCTTGAGGCCCTGGTGTTCGAGCAGCGCGAGGACGGCGTGGGTGCCGTCCTGGTCGTAGGAGCGCGGGTCGAGCGGCGGGTAGCGGCGGTCCTGGCCGAGGGCGGCCACGGCGGTGGCGCCGATCAGCAGGATGGCGAGGACGAGCAGGTACCAGCGGGCCCGGCGCCAGAGGCCGCGGCCGGTGAGGGCGAGGCTGGTCGTGGCCGTCTCGTCGGGGGCAGGGACGGCGGGCGGCTGCGGCGCGGGCGGCGCGGGGGTGGTGCTGGTCATGCCGCTCCTCCCAGGGCCGGGCGGGCGCGTTCCAGGGTCCGGTCGAGCTCGCGCAGCAGCTGGTACGCGGCCTGGTCTGCGGTGCGCTCGCCGTAGGCGATGTCGTCGAAGGTGCGGGCGGCGGCGGCCAGGGCGGCGGCGTGGTCGGGCAGGGCCAGGCCGGCCTCGGTGGCGGCCTCGTCGGCGGTGCGGCCGGGGCGGACGTCGAGCAGGGTGCGTTCCTCCAGGGCCCGGACCAGGGCTCGCATCTGCGCGCGGACGGCCTCGTTCCAGTGCCCGGCGGCGGCGTGCCGTTCGGCGTCGGCCCGGTACTGGCCGGCGCCGCGCGGTCCTTCGACGCCGTAGACGTCGAGGACGGTGCGGGCCGCGCGCCGTGGAGCGCCGAGGCGCCACCAGAGGGCGGCGCCGATCAGCAGGGCGACGATCAGGAAGAGCACCAGGCCGGTGGTGCCGCTGGTGCCGTTGCCGGAGATGCTGTCGAGCGCGTCGGTGATGTGGTCGTTGAGCCAGGTCATGACCCGTTCCAGGACGCTCGGGTCGTGCTTGTGGTACTCGGCGTTGAGCAGCTCGTCGCGGGCGGCGTCGCGGGCCGGGTCACGCGGGACGGTGACCGGGGCGCCGTCCGCGACGAGGAGCCTGTCCCCCCAGGTAGGCATCCGGGTCAGCGCCTCGCGGGGGGTCGGCCAGCCTGGTCGCCCCAGCCGGTGGCGCCGGGCTCGGCGAGGCCGGCGGCGCGGGCGAGTTCGATGTCCAGGGCCTCGCGGCGGATCCGCTGGTCGATGTAGATGAGGACGCCGAGTGCGGCCCGGAAGGGGATGGTGAGGGTCGCGGCGATGATGCCGGCGATCGCGGTGGTGATCAGCATCGCGGTGGGCTCGTGGGCCGCGGTGAGGTCGACCTGGCGGTCGAAGTCGCTGAAGCCGAGGACGAGTCCGGCGAAGCGGAACGGGATCGCGATGACCATGGCGACGATGAAGGTCAGCACCTCGCCGAGCAGCGAGATGCCGAAGATGCGCCACCAGGAGCCGAGGGTCAGGCGCCGGGAGCGGGACAGTGCGGTTCGCACGCCCTGCTTCTCCAGCATCAGGGCGGGGGCGGCCAGGCTGAACCGGATCCACAGCCAGAACCCGACCGGGATGGTCAGGATGCCGACGAGGAAGAGGAGGGCCTCCGTCCCGGGGTCGCCCGCCGAGCCGGTGGCGTAGAAGTACCAGGGGCTGAAGCCGAGCAGCACCACGCCGCCGGACATCAGGCCGGTGAGCAGGGTCAGCCCGAGCAGCTGCGGCAGCCGGCGGCGGGCGTCGCGCCAGGCGTCCCCGGCGGTCGCGGACTGCCCGAGGACGGCGCGGCTGACGACCATGGTGAGCAGCGCGGTGGCGACCACGCCGAGCAGCACCGTCAGCGGCATCGAGGCGAGCATGGTCGTCACCTGGGTGGCGGGGCCGGTCTTGCCCTTGACCAGCAGCTGGGCGGCGACGTTTCCGGCCTGCTCGACGATGGCGATGCCGAGGGAGAGGGCGAGGGTCGTCCGCCAGTGCTTGCGGATGGTGGCGACGGAGCCGTCGAGGAGTTCGCCGAGTCCGAGCGGGCGCAGCGGGATGACGCCGGGCTTGGGGCTCTGCGGAGCGCCCCAGCCGTAGGGGTGGTGGCCGCCCGGTGCGGGCCGGCTCCAGTCGGGCCGGGCCTGCTGGCCGTTCCAGCCGGGGGCCGGGGCGCCCTGCGGTGGTGCCGACGGCCCGGGCACGGCGGCGGGCGCGTCGGCCGGGGGCCGGGCGTCGTCGCGGGGCGGCTCGGGCGAGCCGGGCGAGGCCCAGCCCGGAGTGTCGGTCATCACTGCTCCTCGGAGGGGCGTCACGGGCGCGGTTCCGGGCGGATCTTTCGCCCGCGCGCAGCGCCCATCGTGCCATGGGGCCTGGGGAGGCCCCAGGGGTATCCGGCCGCTGATCGGAAACGGGGGCCTTCCGGTGGTCGGGCGGTGGGCCGCGGACCGTTCGAAGACGTTCCGACCGGGCACATTCGCCCGGTATGGCCGGAATTAACCGGTGGGGGGAGTTGGCCGTTGTGGAGCATTGGCACTGCTGTGCGGCAGGTCACAATGCGGTAATGAGAGGATGGACGCATGAAGGGACGCGTCCTCGTCGTTGATGACGACTCCGCACTGGCCGAGATGCTCGGTATCGTGCTGCGTGGTGAGGGTTTTGAGCCGTTTTTCGTCGCGGATGGAGACAGGGCGCTAGCCGCGTTCCGGGAGACCAAGCCGGACCTGGTCCTGCTCGACCTGATGCTGCCCGGTCGGGACGGTATCGACGTCTGCCGGCAGATCCGGGCGGAGTCCGGCATTCCGATCGTCATGCTGACCGCGAAGACCGACACGGTCGACGTCGTGGTGGGCCTGGAGTCGGGTGCCGACGACTACGTCACCAAGCCGTTCAAGCCCAAGGAGCTGGTGGCCCGGGTGCGTGCCCGGCTGCGCCGTGCCGAGGAGCCGACGCCCGAGCAGCTGACCATCGGCGACCTGGTGATCGACGTGGCCGGCCACTCGGTGAAGCGGGACGGCCGGGGCATCCCGCTGACCCCGCTGGAGTTCGACCTGCTGGTCGCGCTGGCCCGCAAGCCCTGGCAGGTGTTCACCCGCGAGGTGCTGCTGGAGCAGGTCTGGGGCTACCGGCACGCGGCGGACACCCGCCTGGTCAACGTCCACGTGCAGCGCCTGCGGTCCAAGATCGAGAAGGACCCGGAGCGCCCCGAGATCGTGGTGACCGTCCGTGGCGTCGGCTACAAGGCCGGACCCAGCTGACGTGACGCACCTGGCTGACGAAGCCCCGTCGGGTTCCGCGACCGACGGGGCCGACGCGGTTCGCGGGTCCGTGCTGAGTTCGACCACCCGCCGCCGGCGCCGGGCGGCCGCGTTCGCGCTGCTGACCCGTCAGCTGCGTCGGCCCGCGCGCCGGGTGACGGCGCTGTACCGCCGGTCGATCCAGCTGCGCGTGGTGGCGGTCTCGCTGCTCGCGTCCATCGCGGTCGTCCTGGTGCTCGGCGTGGTCGTGATGGCGCAGGTGCGCACCGGCCTGCTCGGCACCAAGATGGCGGCCGCCCGCGAGCAGGCCAGGATCGGGTTCCAGGCGGAACTGAAGAAGATCGACGAGGCGAAGGACCAGCGGCTGCGGGTCGGCGCCACGCCCGACCCCACCATCGAGGAGACCGGCACCTGGCTGCTGCGCCAGGTCAACGACCTGGCCGCGAGCGGGCAGACCGTCTACTCGGTGATCGCGATGGCCGCCGGTACCGACGCCATCGTCCCGGAGAACGGCTTCGCGCCGCGCTTCTCGGGCGACATCCTGCCCAGCAGCGTCCCCGACACCCTGCGGGACAGGGTCCACGCCGAGCCCGGCCAGATGTTCGACCAGCCGGCCCGGATCCACCGGGCCGACGAGCGGACCGAGCCCGGGCTGGCCCTCGGCATGCAGTTCACCGGCCCGGCCGGCAACAGCTACCAGATGTTCTACGTGTTCTCCTTCGGCCAGGAGACCGACACCCTCGACCTGATCACCGGCACCCTGGCGACCGCCGGCGTGTTCGTGGTGATCCTGATGGGCGGCATCGCCTGGGTCGTGGTGCGCCAGGTGGTCACCCCGGTCCGGATGGCCGCCGGCATCTCCGAGCGGCTCGCCGACGGGCACCTGGAAGAGCGGATGAAGGTCACCGGCACGGACGACATCGCCCGCCTCGGCGAGTCGTTCAACCGGATGGCCAATGCCCTCCAGGCGCAGATCCGCCAGCTGGAGGAGCTGTCCCGGGTGCAGCGGCGCTTCGTCTCGGACGTCTCGCACGAGCTGCGCACCCCGCTGACCACGGTCCGGATGGCCGCGGACCTCATCTACGACAGCCGCGAGGACCTGGACCCGATGGCGGCCCGCTCGGCGGAGCTGTTGCAGGGCCAGCTGGACCGCTTCGAGTCGCTGCTCGCCGACCTGCTGGAGATCAGCCGCTTCGACGCCGGCGCCGCGATCCTGGACGGCGAGCCGGTCGACCTGCGCGACATCGTCGCCCGGGTGGTGGAGGCCGCCGACCCGCTGGCCCAGGCCAAGGGCAGTGCGGTGGTGATCCGCGGCGACGGCGAGCCGGTCGTCGCCGAGGTGGACTCCCGCCGGATCGAGCGCATCCTGCGCAACCTGGTGGTCAACGCCCTGGAGCACGGCGAGGGCCGCGACGTGGTGGTCCGGCTGGGCTCGGCCGACGGCGCGGTCGCGGTCGGCGTGCGCGACTACGGCATCGGCCTCAAGCCGGGCGAGGCGTCCCGGGTGTTCCACCGCTTCTGGCGGGCCGACCCGTCCCGGGTGCGGACCACCGGCGGCACCGGCCTCGGCCTGTCCATCGCGGTCGAGGACGCGCACCTGCACGGCGGCTGGCTGCAGGCCTGGGGCGAGCCCGGCGGCGGCTCGCACTTCCGGCTCACCCTGCCGCGCACCCGGGGCGGCGAGATCAGCCGGGCGCCGTTCCGGCTGGAGCCGGAGGACTCCCGCAACAACCGGGGCCTGGGCACCTACGGCGCGCCGTACCGGCGGGCGATCAGCCCGGCCGGCGCGACCGCGATGACCGCGGCCGAGGAGCAGGCGGAGACGCCGGAGGGGCCCGTCAACGGCTTCGGCAGCGGGCTCGGCGGGGTGCTGAACATCGGCCCCGACCTGGGCAAGCGCCGGTTGCCCGAAGGGCCGCGCGCGGACCCCTCGGACGTCCGGACGGCGGGGACCGGGTACGGTGCCACCGGCGCCCAGGTGATGGTGGACCCGACGCCCGGACGGCCGTCGGTGGCACAGCGGACGGCGGAGCCGGACGTGACGGGTGGGATGGGCGGGACGGACCTGGAGGGGTCGCAGCGTGCGAAGGACGAGCAGCAGGACTGAGCCGCGGTTCACGGCGGTGGCCGGCGTGGTGCTCGGCGCCCTGGTGGCGAGCGGCTGCGCGGCCATGCCGGACTCCGGCGGCATCTCCAGGGTGGAGCTGTCGCAGGGGGCGGCCGACAAGAACCTGCAGGCCAAGGTCTACCCGGTGGCGCCGGCCAAGGGCGCCAAGCCGCGCGCCCTGCTGACCGGGTTCCTGGACGCGGTGACCGCCGACGAGGGGTACGAGACCGCGCGCCAGTACCTCACCGAGAACGCCTCCGCACACTGGAACCCGGACGCCGGCATCCAGGTGCTCTCCGCCGCCACCCCGAACCTCCCGGCCGGCCAGGAGATCGCCGACACCGACACCAGCGTCTCCGCGACGGTGACCGGCTCGCTGATCGCCAGGATCGACGAGAAGCACTCGTACCTGGCCGAGGGGCAGCGGGACGTCTCGGCCGACTTCACCCTCGTCCGGGAGAAGGACGGCGAGTGGCGGATCGACAAGCTGCCGGCCGGCGTGATCATGAACGAGACCAACTTCAACAACAGCTACCGCCAGGTCGACCGGTACTTCTACACCACGCCGGACCCGTCCTCGACCGTCACCGGAAGTGCCGGCCAGCAGGTCCTGATCCCCGACCCGATCTACCTGCGGCGCCGGATAGACCCGCTGACCGCCGCCGCCAAGGCCCTGGTCGCCGGGCCCTCGACCTGGCTCGCGCCGGTCGCCCGGACGTCCTTCCCGAGCGGCGTCAGCGTCGACCGGGTGAGCGTCGACGACGGCCGGATCGCCCACGTGCAGCTCGGCGGGGCGGACGTCAGCGAACCGGTGTCCTGCCGTCGGATGGCGACCCAGCTCTTCTACACCCTCGCCGACCAGGGCAAGGGACAGGTCGAACGGCTTGAGCTGAAGGGCCAGCGGGGCAACTGCTTCGCCAGCCGCAACGACCTGCCGGCCACCGGCCCCGGCGCCCTGGCCGGGCCGCTGCCCGCGCAGCAGTACTACCAGCGCGCCGACAACGGCCTGCTGATGGTCACCGACGAGCAGCGCAACGGCGAGCCGGTGCGCGGCGTCCTCGGCAAGCCGCAGCCCGCCGGCAAGGCGCCGCTCGGCACCACGGCCGTCAGCCGGGACGGCTCCCGGGCCGCCGCCATCAGCGGGGACGGCCACCAGCTCTACTCGGTGCCGCTGGCGGACAGCGCGGTGGCGCTGCCCGACCCGGTGCTCACCTCGCCGGTGAAGACCGCCGACAAGGAGGACGGCCTCGCCTCGCCCAGCTGGGACGGCCGCGGCGACCTCTGGGTGGTGGACCGCAACCCGCAGGGCCCGCGGGTGGTGATGGTCCGCGGCAACCGGACGTACCCCGTCGCGGTCGAGGGGCTGGACGGGCAGACCGTACAGGCCCTGAAGATCTCCTCGGACGGCGCCCGGGCCGCCCTGGTGGTCAAGACCGCGGGCGTGCCCAGCCGCTCGCTGTACTTCGGCCTGGTGGTGCACGGCGGCACCCCGGAGGCGCCGACCGCGCGGATCACCGGCCTGCGCCGGGCGGCCCCCTCGCTCACCGACGTCGCCTCGGTCTCCTGGGCGGAGGCCGACCAGCTGCTGGTGCTCGGCAAGGAGGCCGACCGGATCAAGCAGCTGTACTACATCGGCACCGACGGCACACAGAGCGCCGACACCACGCTGCAGGCCGAGAACATGCTCACCGTCTCGGCCTCCGAGTCCCGGGGCAACGTCCTGGCCCAGGCGCCGGCGGTGCTCGCGGCGGCCGGAGGCGCGATCTACCGCCTGATCGGCAGTCAGTGGCGCGAGGTCCAGTTGGCCGACAAGGCCGGGTCCTTCTTCTACGCGGGCTAGGGCGTGTTTCATCATTCCCGCCGGGCGCGCGACGCCGGGCATCCCGCCTGACCGCACCGGCGAAACGTCCAAGTACGGCCCAGTACGAGGACGCTTCGCCGGCACGCCCAGCCGGGCGCCCAACGCCGCGCGCTGATCCGACGTGAATGATGAAACACGCCCTAGGAACCCGCCGGCCACGCCCTGACGCCCAGTTCCCTGAGGCCCCGACCCCTGGTGCCCCGTCGGGCCGCTCGGCGCCTCAGCCGGGCCGGTGCGCGGTGGCGGCGACCGCGGCGCCCGCCCGGGCGGGCAGTCCGGCGTCCGCCAGTGCCCGGGCCGCCTCGGCGAGGCTGGCACCGGTGGTCACCAGGTCGTCCACCAGGACCGGCTGACAGCCCAGCAGGTCGCGCCGGGCACGCGGCAGCACGGTGAGCGCGCCGTGCAGGTTGCGGTGGCGCTCGGCCGCGCTCAGCCCGGCCTGGTCGGCGACCGGGCGGGCGTGCCGCAGCAGCGGCTCGGCCCGGGCGTCCAGGCCGGACCGGCGCAGTGAGCGGGCGGCGGCCCCGGCCAGCCGCAGCGTCGGGTCGTGGCCGCGGGCGCGGACGGCGGAACGGGCCGAGGGCATCGGGACCAGCAGCAGCGGCGCGGCCCCGGCACGCGGCCCCAGGGCGGAGCGGACGGCCCGGCCGAGCGCCTCGCCGAGCGGGCCCGCCAACCGCAGCGCGCCGCGCTCCTTGTGGGCGAGCAGCAACTGTCGGACGGGGTCGGCGTACGGGGCGGCGGCGTGCGCCCAGGGCAGCAGCGTGGGACCGGGCCGGGTGGCGGCCAGCGCGTGCCGGCAGGCCGGGCAGAGCTGGGTGCGCTCGGCGCCGCAGCCGGCGCAGCGGGCCGGGACCAGGACGTCCAGCAGTCCGGCCAGTGCGTGGCCGAACGGCCCTTGGGCGGACGGTGGACGGGTGGGGGCGGGAGGCGGTGGCACGGCTGCTCCTGGCGACGGCAGGCACGGAGAGTGAGCAAAGGATGCGCCGTACGGGGGGTGTTGTCCAGGTATTTACCCGTGCTTCACTCGCAGGAGGGTAGACAGGGTCCAACAGCTTGACCGCCCGCCCGCAGTATCGGGTCATACCCGACTCCGCGCCTGGGGAGGCGAAAACCCCGTGTGAGGTGTTCGATAAAGCTCCAAGGGGTTTCAACCGTCCCTGGTGGGGAGGAAGTGAGGTGAGGGCCAGTCGTTTCCCGCCGCTGGCGGCGGGGGCGGGGGGCCGGCAGTGGATGGGCTGGTCCAGCTGGGTCTCAGTCCGGTCCGGTAGCACCCGGATCGGCGTCAGCACGAGGGATCGGAGTTCTGCGTGGACATCGTCGTCAAGGGCCGCAAGACCGAGGTGCCCAAGAGGTTCCGCGAGCACGTGGCCGAGAAGCTGGAGAAGGTCCAGAAGTTCGACGGCAAGGTGATCAGCCTCGACGTCGAGGTGTCCAAGGAGCACAACCCGCGGCAGGCCGACCGGTCCGAGCGGGTGGAGATCACTCTCCGTACCCGTGGGCCGGTGATCCGGGCCGAAGCCGCCGCCGCCGACCCGTACGCGGCGCTCGACCTGGCCTCGGCGAAGCTCGACGCCCAGCTGCGCAAGTCCGCGGACCGGCGCCGAGTGCACAAGGGCGGCAACGGCCGCACCCCCATCAGCGTCGCCGAGGCGACCGCGGCGCTGGCCGCGCTGCCGGACACGGCGGCGCCGGAGGGCGAGACCAACGGGGCCGTCCGCAAGACCATGATGGGATCCCTGGAAGTGGAGGGCGAAGGCCCGCTGGTGGTCCGGGAGAAGACCCACCCGGCCGCCCCCATGGCGCTGGACCAGGCGCTGTACGAGATGGAACTGGTCGGCCACGACTTCTACCTCTTCGTGGAGAAGGACAGCGGCCTGCCGAGCGTCGTCTACCGCCGTCACGGCTACCACTACGGCGTCATCCACCTGCAGACCGACGGGTCGGCCGGCGCGGGTAGTGGCGCGGGCGGGGCGATCGGCGAAAGCGACGACGAGGACTGACCGTCCGAAGACAATCCTGGAGGGGTGACCCCGGCGGCCGAGTCCGCCGGGGTCACCGGCGTTTCGGGGCAGGGCGGCTGGAGCGGGAGTCGAGGGCCGGCCCGGGAGGTCACCCGATGCGGAACGGCGGCGTCGGAGGGTGACCGCAACGGCCGCGCGGCGTGGAATGATTGGCGCACGACGACCCGCGAAGGGGGAGGAGCGGATGGGGGATCACTTCGGGCTGGGGCCCGCTACGGGGCCGGTCACCGGACTGTCACCGGGACCGGAGGAGGAACCCGCGTACGCGCCGCACCGGGGTGAGCCGATCCGCGTGCTGGTGGTGGACGACCACGCGTTGTTCCGCAGGGGGCTGGAGATCGTGCTCGCGGAGGAGCCGGACATCAAGGTCGTCGGCGAGGCCGGCGACGGCGCCGAGGCCGTGCTGAAGGCTGCCGACCTGCTGCCGGACATCATCCTGATGGACGTCCGGATGCCGCGCCGCAGCGGGATCGAGGCCTGCACCGCGATCAAGGACGTGGCACCCAGCACCAAGATCATCATGTTGACGATAAGCGACGAGGAGGCCGACCTCTACGAGGCGATCAAGGCAGGCGCCACCGGCTACCTGCTGAAGGAGATCTCCACCGACGAGGTCGCCACCGCGATCCGCGCGGTCGCCGACGGGCAGTCCCAGATCAGCCCGTCGATGGCGTCCAAGCTGCTCACCGAGTTCAAGTCGATGATCCAGCGCCGCTCCGACGACCGGGACCTGGTGCCCGCACCCCGGCTCACCGACCGGGAGTTGGAGGTGCTCAAGCTGGTGGCGACCGGGATGAACAACCGGGAGATCGCCAAGGAGCTGTTCATCAGCGAGAACACCGTGAAGAACCACGTGCGCAACATCCTGGAGAAGCTCCAACTGCACTCCAGGATGGAGGCCGTGGTGTACGCGATGCGCGAGAAGATCCTTGAAATAGGGTGACCGTGGCTGCGCCCCAAGCCCTAGCTCGCGAGGAGTTTCTCGAGGGCCGGGCGCAGCCGCTCGTCCGGCAGGGCCTCGACCCGGACGTCGTCGCAGCCCACCCAGGCGGCCGCCTCGCGCAGGGCCGCCGCCAGCGCCTCGACGTGCCGGGCGCCGTGCCCCCGGTCGCTGGCCAGTGAGACCTGACGGGCCACCAGGGTGCGCCCCTCCCGGCCCGGGTCGACCCGGGCCACCAGCCGGCCGCCGGCCAGCAGCGGCATCGCGAAGTAACCGTGCACCCGCTTGTGCTTGGGCGTGTAGGCCTCCAGCCGGTGCGTCATGCCGAAGATCCGCTCGGTGCGTGCGCGGTCCCAGATCAGCGAGTCGAACGGCGAGAGCAGCGTGGTGCGGTGGCGCCCGCGCGGGGCGGTGGCCAGTGCGGCCGGATCGGCCCAGGCCGCCGCCGCGGCGCCGTCCGGGCCCCAGCCGGCCACCTCGACCGGGACGAGCCCGCAGTCCGCGAGGACCGGGTCCAGCTCCTCGGCGCGCAGCCGGTGGTAGTCCAGCAGGTCGGCCCGGGTGGCCACGCCGAGCGCGGCCCCGGCCTGGGCGACCAGGGTGCGCACGCACTCCCGGTCGGTGCGGTCCTGCCCGAACAGGGCCTCGGGGATGGCCTGTTCGGCCAGTGCGTAGACGCGCTTCCAGCTCCGGCGCTCGGTGCAGACCACGTCGCCGAAGGCCAGCGCCCGCTCCACCGCGATCTTGGTGTCCGACCAGTCCCACCACTCGGCGGTCTTCTTGGCGCCGCCCAGCTCAGTGGAGGTCAACGGCCCCTCGGCGCGCAGCTTGTCGAGCACGTGCCGGTACGTCTCGGGCGTCACCTGGTGGCCCCAGAGGTGGCCGCGCTCGCGGTAGCGGCGGCGCCGGAACGCGAACAGCGGCCACTCCTCGACCGGCAGGATGCAGGCCGCGTGCGACCAGTACTCGAAGCTCGTGCCCGCGCCCCAGTACGCCGCCTCGACGGCCGGGCGGCCGACCGCGCCGAGCCGGGCGTACGGCACCAGTTCGTGCGAGCGGGCCAGCACCGAGATGGTGTCCAGCTGGACGGCGCCCAGGTGTCGCAGCACCCCGCGCACCCCGGCCCGGCGGTCCGGCGTGCCGAGCAGGCCCTGGGCGCGAAGGGCGATCCGGCGGGCTTCGTCGGCGCTCAGGACGGTGACGGGCGGCGGGCCGGCGGGGGAACCGGTGGCAGGCAGGGCGGTCATGTCGGCGAGGGTAGTCCGGGGCACCGACAGCCGGTCGGGGTGCGTCGGCGCGGACGTCAGGGACGGAGGTCCGGGAGGTCCGGGAGGTCCGAGGCGAGCAGTGAGGCGACCCAGGCGTCGTGGAAGGCGCCGCGCTGCTCGGCGTACGAGCGCAGGGTGCCCTCGAAGCGGTAGCCGACCTTCTCGGCCACCGCACGGGAGCCCTCGTTGCCCACGTAGGCCTGCCACTCCAGGCGGCGCAGGCCGAGCTCGACCAGGCCGTGGCGGGCGACCGCGCGGGCGGCCTCGACCGTGTAGCCGCGGCCGCGGAACTCCTTCGTCGCCCACCAGCCGACCTCGGCGGAGCCCGGGTCGCCGTGGCGCAGCACGAGGCCCTGGGTGCCGACCAGGACGTCGGAGCCGCGCTCGAACACGCACCAGATCCGGTTCTCGCCGGTGCGCCAGCCGTGCGCGGCGAGGTCGCGGACGAAGTACTCGGCGTCCTCGCGCCGGTACGGGCTCGGGACGACCGTCCAGCGCTGGATCTCGGCGTCCTGGCAGGCGGCGAAGACGGCGTCGATGTCCGACTCCTGCGGGGCCCGCAGGACGAGGCGGTCGGTGGTGAGGGTGACGGTGCGGGGCTCTTCCATGGGCGGATTATTCCGTGGAAAGAGGAATTCGGGCATCCGAATATCGAGCCAACCCCTCGATCCGCTGACCGGTTTGTCCTGGTGGACGGTGCTATCGGATCAAGTGCTCGCGCGGGTGACACGGGAATACCGTGCTGACGCACCTCCCGGGGCATTGGACTCCTCGCATACGATGGCCCGTGCGGTGGGGTGAACCCGCCGTGCAGTCGTCCAGTGCCAATACAGGCAAGGAGCCCGCCCAAGTGTCCGTCTTCGACAAGATCCTGCGCGCCGGCGAAGGCAAGATCCTTCGCAAGCTGCAGCGGATTGCTGCCCAGGTCAACTCCATCGAAGAGGACTTCGTCAACCTCACCGACGCCGAGCTGCGCGCGCTGACCGACGAGTACAAGCAGCGGCTCGCGGACGGCGAGACCCTGGACGACATCCTCCCCGAGGCGTTCGCCACGGTGCGCGAGGCCGCCAAGCGGGTGCTCGGTCAGCGGCACTACGACGTTCAGCTCATGGGTGGTGCGGCCCTGCACCACGGGTACGTGGCCGAGATGCGCACCGGTGAGGGCAAGACCCTCGTCGGCACCCTGCCCGCGTACCTGAACGCGCTCACCGGCAAGGGCGTCCACCTGATCACCGTCAACGACTACCTCGCCGAGCGCGACTCGGAGTGGATGGGCCGGGTGCACCGCTTCCTCGGCCTCGAAGTCGGTGTGATCCTCGGCAACATGACGCCCGCCGAGCGCAAGCACCAGTACTCGATGGACATCACGTACGGCACGAACAACGAGTTCGGCTTCGACTACCTGCGCGACAACATGGCCTGGTCGAAGGACGAACTCGTCCAGCGCGGCCACAACTTCGCGGTCGTCGACGAGGTCGACTCGATCCTCATCGACGAGGCCCGCACCCCGCTGATCATCTCCGGCCCGGCCGACCAGGCGACCAAGTGGTACGCCGACTTCGCCAAGCTGGTGCTGCGCCTGAAGATCGACCGCGACTACGAGGTCGACGAGAAGAAGCGCACCGTCGGCATCCTGGAGGAGGGCGTCACCCGGGTCGAGGACTACCTCGGCATCGACAACCTCTACGAGTCGGTGAACACCCCGCTGGTCGGCTTCCTGAACAACGCGATCAAGGCGAAGGAGCTGTACCGGGCGGACAAGGACTACGTCGTCATGAACGGCGAGGTCATGATCGTCGACGAGCACACCGGCCGCATCCTGGCCGGCCGCCGCTACAACGAGGGCATGCACCAGGCGATCGAGGCGAAGGAGGGGGTGGAGGTCCAGAACGAGAACCAGACGCTGGCCACCATCACCCTGCAGAACTTCTTCCGCCTGTACGACAAGCTCGCCGGCATGACCGGTACCGGCACCACCGAGGCCGCCGAGTTCCACCAGATCTACAAGCTCGGCGTGGTGCCGATCCCGACGAACAAGAACCCGCTGCGCATCGACCAGCCCGACCTGATCTACAAGTCGGAGCCGGCCAAGTTCGCCGCCGTGGTCGAGGACATCGCCGAGAAGCACGAGAAGGGCCAGCCGGTGCTGGTCGGCACCGTGTCGGTGGAGAAGTCCGAGTACCTGTCGCAGGAGCTGCGCAAGCGCGGCATCCCGCACGAGGTGCTGAACGCCAAGCACCACGAGCGCGAGGCGCAGATCGTCGCGCAGGCGGGCCGCAAGGGCGCCGTGACCGTCGCCACCAACATGGCCGGCCGCGGTACCGACATCATGCTCGGCGGCAACTCCGACCACCTCGCGGCGGCCGAGCTGGCGCAGCGCGGGCTCACCCCGACCGAGACCCCGGAGGAGTACGAGGCCGCGTTCCCCGCCGCCCTGGAGAAGGCCAAGGCCTCGGTCAAGGCGGAGCAGGACGAGGTCAAGGAGGCCGGCGGCCTCTACGTGCTGGGCACCGAGCGGCACGAGTCCCGCCGGATCGACAACCAGCTGCGCGGCCGCTCCGGCCGTCAGGGCGACCCGGGCGAGTCCCGCTTCTACCTGTCGCTGGGCGACGACCTGATGCGCCTGTTCAAGGCCGGCATGGTCGAGCGCGTGCTGTCGATGGCCAACGTGCCCGAGGACGTGCCGATCGAGTCCAAGATGGTCACCCGGGCGATCGCCTCCGCGCAGACCCAGGTCGAGCAGCAGAACTTCGAGATCCGCAAGAACGTCCTCAAGTACGACGAGGTGCTGAACCGCCAGCGCGAGGTCATCTACGGCGAGCGCCGCCGCGTGCTGGAGGGCGAGGACCTGCAGGAGCAGGTCGGCCACTTCATGGACGACACCGTCGAGGCCTACGTCAAGGCGGCCACCGGCGAGGGCTTCGAGGACGACTGGGACCTGGAGAAGCTCTGGACCGCGCTCAAGCAGCTCTACCCGGTCACCCTGGACCTGGAGGAGCTGGAGGAGGAGGCCGGCGGCCCCGCCGCGATGACCTCCGAGTTCCTGGTCAAGGTCGTCCAGGAGGACATCCAGGCGCAGTACGGCGCCCGCGAGGACCAGCTCGGCGCCGAGATCATGCGTGAGCTGGAGCGCCGGGTCGTGCTGTCGGTGCTGGACCGCCGCTGGCGCGAGCACCTCTACGAGATGGACTACCTCCAGGAGGGCATCGGCCTGCGGGCCATGGCGCAGCGCGACCCGCTGATCGAGTACCAGCGCGAGGGCTTCGACATGTTCACCGCGATGATGGAGGGCATCAAGGAGGAGTCCGTCGGCTACCTGTTCAACCTGGAGGTCCAGGTCGAGCAGCAGGTCGAGGAGGTCCCGATCGCGGACGCCGAGGTGCTGCTCGACAAGCTGGAGAAGGACGCCGCCCGCCCGGAGATCAAGGCCAAGGGCCTGGAGGCCCCGAAGCCGCAGCGGCTGCACTACACGGCCCCCTCGGACGAGGTCGGCGGCGGTGTCATCGAGGGCGACTTCGAGGACCTCGGGCCGGAGGACGAGGGCGACGGGCTGACCCGCGCCGAGCGCCGCAAGGCCGCGAAGTCGGCCAAGGGCCGCCGCCGCAAGGGCTGAGCAGGCCGCAGGACGCCGCACAGGGCGCCGCTCCCGGACGGGGGCGGCGCCCTGTGCCGTCCCGGGCCGCCGCGCGGTCGTGGGGGCCGCTGTGGCCGCCCTGGCCGCTGAGACTGCCGTGGTCGCTGCGACTGCCGTGGTCATCGGGCCTCCACGGCGGTGCACTGCCACTGCCCGGCCTGGCCGCGTTGCTCCAGCCGGAAGGCCACCATGTGGTGCCGCCGGCCGAGGTCGACCCGGACGCAGGCCTCGACCGCGTCGGGCGAGGGCGAGCGGTCGTGCACCGGGCCCAGCCGGGGCCGGTCGGCGGCGCCGCCGCGGCGCAGCGCGCCGGCCCGGACCAGGGAGGCGAGCTGCCCGTAGCCGTCCAGGCTGGTGTGCCGCATCAGCTGGCCGGAGGGCCGGGCGCCGGTGAGCACCTCGACCAGCTGGTGGGCGAAGCGGGAGGCCAGTGCCCGGGGATCGTGGCCGCCCTGGCCGGTGCAGGCGGCGCGGGGGTGGCGCGGGCGGCGCCCGGCCGGGTCGTGGGCGGCGGTCGTGCGCGGCCGGCGGTGCGGGCGGGCGGTGAGCGGTGCGGTCACGGCGGGCTCCTGGGCAAGGTGGTACGGGTGCGGACGGGTCCTTGCTAGCGGTGCGCCGCGTCGGGCGGCAAGGGCTTTTGCCGCTGCTCCTGGAGTGACCGACAAGTTCACCTATCCGAGTGAATCGATCAGTGCGGTGCCGGGCCCGGCGCGCGGTCGTGCGGTGCCCGATTGACGTGCGTGGGCGGGCCGTACGGTCCGAAAGAGGACGGTTCGATGCGCCGGACCGGGTGGCCCGAACCGCCGCCCCCGTTGCGGTGCCCGGCCGTCGGCGCGCACCATCGGAGCCTGATCGGGAACCGCGCGGAGCGGGACGGGGCCGGGCGGCCACGACCGCACCCACGACGACGGGCGGTCGCGATGACGACACGGGTAGCGGCGGTTCCGGCTCCGGCAGCCGCGGGCACCGCCCCGCCGACCGGGGACGCACCCCGGCGCGGCCTGGTGCTGGGCGGCGGCGGGATGCTCGGCGCGGCCTGGACGGTCGGCGCGCTCTGCGCCGTCGAGGAGGCCACCGGCTGGCGGCCGGGCCGCGCGGACGTGCTGCTCGGCACCTCGGCGGGCTCGATCCTCGGCGCGATGCTGGCCGGCGGGGTCCGCACCGAGCAACTGCGCGACCACCAGCGCGGCCTGCCGATCACCGACGGCCCACTGGCCGGGGTGGACTTCGACTACGACACGGCCGCCGGTGGCGCGCTGCCGCCCCGCCCCGGGGCCGGCATCGGCTCGCCCGGCCTGCTGCGGGACGCCGTCCGGCACCCGCGCGAGTACCCGCTGCTGACCATGGTGTCGGCGATGGCGCCGCCCGGCCGCGGTTCGCTGGCCCCGGTCGGCGAGCTGGTGCGCGGCCTGCTCGGCCCGGGCGGCTGGCCGCCGCCGGGCGCCGACGGCGAGGCCGACGCCGGGGCCGGAGCGGCGGCGCTGCGGGTGGCGGCCGTGGACTACCGCAGCGGCCGCCGGGTGGTCTTCGGGGACCCGGACGCCCCGGTGGTCGCGGTCGCCGACGCGGTGATGGCCTCCTGCTCGATCCCCGGCTGGTTCGCGCCGGTGCGGCTGAACGGCTCGGCGTACGTGGACGGCGGCTGCTGGTCCGCCACCAACGCCGACCTGCTGCTCGGCCGCGGCCTGGACGAGGTGTACGTGCTCGCCCCGATGGCCCTGCGGCTGCGCCCCCGCGCCGACCGCGCCGACCGCGCCGACAGTGCCGACAGTGCCGACGCCGACGCCGGCGGGGTCGCCGGCACCAGCGGGGTCGCCGGCACCAGCGGGCTCGCGGGCTCCCTCGCCGCGCTGCGCGAGTGGCGCGCCCGGGACCGCCCGCGCGGCGTGCTGGCCCAGCTGGTCAGCCGCTACCGCCGCGCCGTCACCCGGCAGCTGCTGCGCGAGGCCGTGCTGCTGCGGGCCGAGGGCGTACGGGTGCGGCTGCTCGCGCCGACGCCGGCCGACCTGGCCGTGATGGGCCCGAACATGATGGACCCGGCCCGCCGCGACGCGGTGCTGGAGAGCGCCCTGCACACGTGCGGCGAGGCCCTGCGGGCCGCCCGCTGAGTCGGGCCGAGGTGATCACGCCCGGCCCGGCGGCGCTTATTCTTGGGGCGCTGGAAGCTGTGCCGCTGGACGAACCGGAGAGTGCCACCGATGCGCGTGTACGTGCCCACCACCCTGAACGGCCTGGCGGCGGCGCACCCGGGTGGTGCCCTGGACCAGTCCGCGGCCTACGCCGTGACGCCCGCGCTGCGCGAGTGGTACGTCAGTGACGACCTGGAGGAGCTGGAGTACGCGGCGCTGAACCGGGCCGCGCAGTCCTCCCTGCGGCTGCTGGCCGCCGACCCGGACGCCCCGCGCCGCCGGGTCGTGGTGGCCCTGGACGTGGCCGACTCGGCCGTCCGGCCGTTCCCCGGCGACGAGTACCAGGACCAGGCCTCGCTCGGCCGGGTGGTGCTGGCCGGCCCGCTGCCGCTGGCGAAGGCGGCGGCGGTGCACGCGGACGTCGCCGACGGCGAGGTGGTCGAGGACGTCGCGGCCGCGGTGGCGGCGGTGGCCGCGGCCGACGCGGGCGACCAGGACGCCCAGTTCACCGTGGACGGGGCCGAGGACCACGACCTGCTCTGGTTCGCCACCCAGGAGATCTCCGCGCTGCTGGCCTGAACGGCCGGGCGCACCCGAGCGGAGCAGAGGGGTGCGTGAGCCCCGTCCTACCGGCGTGTCGGTGGTCGGGGCTACCGTTTCGCGCGTGGCTACACACATCGTTTGGGACTGGAACGGCACGCTCTTCCACGACATGGAGGCGGTGCTCGGCGCGAGCAACGCCGCGTTCGCGACCATCGGCGTCGGGCCGATGACCATGCGGGAGTACCGCGAGCAGTACGAGATCCCGATCCCCCGGTTCTACGAGCGGCTGCTCGGCCGGATGCCGTCCCAGGAGGAGTGGCTCCGGCTGGACGAGGCCTTCCACGACCGCTACCGGGAGCTGAGCCCGGCCTGCGGGCTGACGGACGGCGTGCACGAGCTGATGGACGGCTGGCGGGAGGCCGGGCACAGCCAGTCGCTGCTGTCGATGTACGAGCACGAGAAGCTGCTGCCGCTGGTCGACGCCTTCGGCCTGACCGGCCGGTTCCTGCGGGTGGACGGCCGCAGCGGCCCGTCCGGCGGCCAGAAGGCGGAGCAGTTGGCCCGGCACCTGGCCGCGCTCGGCGAGCGGGTGGATCCGGCCCGTACGGTGCTGATCGGCGACGCGGCGGACGACGCCCGGGCGGCCCTGGGCGCGGGTGCGCACGCGGTGCTCTACACCGGCGGCTCGCACACCCGGGAGAAGCTGGAGCCGCTCGGGGTGCCGGTGGTGGACAGCCTGGCGGAGGCGGTCGAGCTGGCCGGGCGGCTGGGGCGGGGCTGACCGGCCGGGGCGGGCGTGGCGGGCGCCACGTCCGCCGTCCGCGTGTCTGAGCGGGCGGATCGCGCGGCCGCTGGTCAGGCTGGACCAGGGCCTGTCCGGTGGGATCGGGCCCTCCCACCGGAGCAGTCAGCAGGACGGAGCCGCCATGCCGATCGACGCAGTCACCGAGGTGCCCCTCCCGGTCAACGAGCCGGTGCTGGGGTACGCGCCCGGCAGCCCGGAGCGGGGCCGGCTGGTCCGGCGGCTGGACGAGCTGGCGGCCGAGCAGATCCCGTTGCCGATGACCATCGGCGGCGAGCAGCGGTTCGGCGGCGGTGAGCGGATCGACGTGGTCCAGCCGCACCACCACGCCGCCAAGCTGGGGGTGCTCGGCAACGCCACCCGGGAGGACGCCCGCGCGGCGGTGGACTCGGCGCTCGCGGCGGGCCGGCAGTGGCGGTCGCTGTCCTTCGACGACCGGGCGGCGGTCTTCCTGCGGGCCGCCGACCTGCTGGCCGGGCCCTGGCGGGAGACCCTCAACGCGGCCACCATGCTCGGCCAGTCCAAGACCGCGCAGCAGGCCGAGATCGACTCCGCCTGCGAGCTGATCGACTTCTGGCGGTTCAACGTCCAGTTCGCCCGGCGGATCCTGGCCGAGCAGCCGATCTCCGCGCCGGGCGTCTGGAACCGGGTGGACCACCGCCCGCTGGAGGGTTTCGTCTACGCGATCACCCCGTTCAACTTCACCGCGATCGCCGGCAACCTGCCGACCGCGCCCGCGCTGATGGGCAACACCGTGGTCTGGAAGCCCGCGCCGACCCAGACCCTGGCCGCGTACTACCTGATGCGGCTGCTGGAGGCGGCCGGTCTGCCGCCCGGGGTGATCAACCTGGTCACCGGCGACGGCGTCCAGCTGTCCGCGGTGGCCCTCGCCGATCCGGCGCTCGCCGGGCTGCACTTCACCGGCTCCACCGCCACCTTCCAGTCGCTCTGGCAGACCATCGGCGCCAACATCGGCGGCTACCGGGCGTACCCGCGGATCGTCGGCGAGACCGGCGGCAAGGATTTCCTGCTGGCGCACCGCTCGGCCGACCCGGCGATCCTGAAGGCGGCGCTGGTCCGCGGCGCGTTCGAGTACCAGGGCCAGAAGTGCTCGGCGCTCTCCCGGGCCTACCTGCCGCGCAGCCTCTGGCAGAAGATCAAGGACGAGCTGCTGGCCGAGGTGGACGCGCTCACGGTGGGCGACGTCACCGACCTCTCCAACTTCATGGGCGCCCTCATCGACCGGCGCGCCTTCGAGAGGAACCGGGACGCCATCGAGCGGGCCAAGGCCGATTCGACGATCGAGCTGGCGGCGGGCGGCCAGTACGACGACGCGATCGGCTGGTTCGTCCGGCCGACCGTGCTGGTCTCCTCCGACTACCGCAACGAGATCTTCCGGACGGAGTACTTCGGCCCGATCCTGGCCGTCCACGTCTACGAGGACGCCCGCTGGGAGGACGTGCTGCGCCGGGTCGACTCCGGCGCCCCGTACGGCCTGACCGGCTCGGTGATCGCGCAGGATCGTTACGCCATCGCCCAGGCGGTGGAGGCGCTGCGGTTCACCGCCGGGAACTTCTACATCAACGACAAGCCGACCGGCGCGGTCGTCGGCCAGCAGCCCTTCGGCGGCGGCCGGGCCTCCGGGACCAACGACAAGGCGGGCGCCGCCCAGAACCTCCTGCGCTGGACCTCGGCCCGCGCGATCAAGGAGACCTTCGTTCCCCCCACGGACCTGCGGTACCCGCACATGGGCTGAGAGTGAACGGGAAGCTCCGGTTTGGACATGGTGTCCAGGACGGACCGATCATCCTGCGAGTTTGCGCCTCCCTGTCCCTGTCCACCTTCGATTGATCCGGTTAGGCTGGCTGGCGTCGTCGGGTGGCTCCGCAGGACGAATCGTCCTACCCATTGCGAAGGAATTTCATGCGCGCCATGAAGCCTTTTCAGTCGGAAGGTGCGGCAGGATTGCGAGTGACCCGTCGGTGTACACCCACACACCACCGAGTCACGCAACGGCGCGCGACAGGAGCCAAGAAGTCATGCAGACCAAGCTGGACGCAGCCAAGGCCGACCTGCTCAAGAAAGCAGCCGCAGCCGCTGAGAACAGCCAGGTGGGGGGAGCGGCGCCGGGGGAAGGTCTGAGCAACGGCGCTCTGACCGCGTACCTGCACCACTACTACCTCCACACCGCGCCCGAGGACCTGGTCGACCGCGACCCGGTCGACGTCTACGGCGCGGCGGCCTCCCACTACCGGCTGGGCCTCAAGCGCCCGCAGGGCACCGCCGAGGTGCGGGTGCACACCCCCTCGGTCGAGGAGAACGCCTGGTCCTGCGGCCACACCGTGGTCGAGGTCGTCACCGACGACATGCCCTTCCTGGTCGACTCCGTCACCAACGAGCTGTCCCGCCAGGACCGCGCCATCCACGTCGTGATCCACCCCCAGCTGGTCGTCCGCCGTGACATCACCGGCAAGCTGCTGGAGATCCTGGACGTCGACGCCTGCTCCCGCAGCCAGGCCGCCGGCGCCGAGTGGCCCGCCGACGCGAGCGTCGAGTCGTGGATGCACATCGAGATCGACCGCGAGACCGACCGCGACGACCTGCGCGCGATCGAGGCCGACCTGCGCCGGGTGCTCGGCGACGTCCGCGAGGTCGTCGAGGACTGGAGCAAGATGCGCGAGAGCGCGCTGCGCCTGGCCGACGAGCTCGCCGAGGAGCCCCCGACCGGCCTGCCCGAGCAGGAGGTCGGCGAGGCCTGGGAGCTGATGCGCTGGCTCGCCGACGACCACTTCACCTTCCTCGGCTACCGCGAGTACGACCTGGTCGGGCACGAGGGCGAGGAGGTCCTGAAGGCCGTCGCCGGGACCGGCCTCGGCATCCTGCGCTCCGACCCGCGCGGCCACGACGACCACCACCACCCGGCCAGCGAGGCCTTCGGCCGCCTCTCCGCGCCGGTCCGCGCCAAGGCCCACGAGAAGAAGCTGCTCGTCCTCACCAAGGCCAACAGCCGCTCCACCGTGCACCGCCCGTCCTACCTGGACTACGTCGGCGTGAAGAAGTTCAACGCCGCCGGCGAGCCGATCGGCGAGCGCCGCTTCCTCGGCCTGTTCTCCTCCGCCGCCTACACCGAGTCGGTCACCCGCATCCCGGTCGTGCGCCGCAAGGTGCAGGAGGTGCTCGAAGGCTCCGGCTTCTCCAGCGAGAGCCACGACGGCCGCGACCTGCTGCAGATCATGGAGACCTTCCCGCGGGACGAGATGTTCCAGACCGCGGCCTCCGAGCTGATCTCCATCGCCACCAGCGTGCTGTACCTCCAGGAGCGCCGTAAGCTGCGGCTCTTCCTGCGCCAGGACGAGTACGGGCGCTACTTCTCCGCGTTCATCTACCTGCCGCGCGACCGCTACACCACCCGGATCCGGCTGCTGCTCACCGACATCCTCAAGGAAGAGCTGAACGGCGCCACCATCGACTACACGGTGTACGCCACCGAGTCGGTGCTGACCCGTCTGCACTTCGTGGTCCGCGTCGCCCCCGGCACCGAACTGCCGCAGCTCACCGACTCCGACATCGAGCGGATCGAGAACCGCCTCGCCGAGGCCGCCCGGTTCTGGATGGACGGCTTCCACGACCAGCTGCACACCGAACTGGGCGAGGAGAAGGCCGCCGAGCTCGGCCACAAGTACGCCAACGCCTTCCCCGACGGCTACCGCGCCGACTTCCCGCCGCGCACCGCCGTCGCCGACATCAAGCAGATCGAGTCGCTGCACGGCGAGGGCGACTTCCGCCTCAACCTGTACCAGCCGGTCGGCGCCGGCGCCGACGAGCGCCGCTTCAAGGTCTACCGGGTCGGCGGCCCGATCTCGCTGACCGAGGTCCTGCCGGTGCTCCAGCGCCTGGGCGTCGAGGTGCTGGACGAGCACCCGTACGCGCTGCGCCGCTCCGACGGCACCACCGCGTGGGTGTACGACTTCGGCCTGAAGCTGCGCGAGGCCACCGAGCTCACCGACGAGGCCCGCGAGCGCTTCCAGGAGACCTTCGCCGCCACCTGGACCGGCAAGGCCGAGAACGACGGCTTCAACGAGCTGGTCCTCACCGCCGGGCTGACCTGGCGCCAGGCGACGGTGCTGCGCGCGTACGCCAAGTACCTGCGCCAGGCGGGCTCCACGTTCTCCCAGGACTACATGGAGGACGCGCTCCGCAACAACACCCACACCACCCGGCTGCTGGTCAACCTGTTCGAGGCCCGGCTGAGCCCCAGCCACCAGCAGGGCGCCGCCGAGCTGACCGAGGGCATCCTGGAGGAGCTGTCCGGCGCGCTCGACGAGGTCGTCTCGCTGGACGAGGACCGCATCCTGCGCTCCTTCCTGCACCTCATCACGGCCACCCTGCGGACCAACTTCTTCCAGCACGACGGCTCCGGTGACTGGCACTCCTACGTGTCGATGAAGTTCGACCCGAAGGCCATCCCGGACCTGCCGGCCCCGCGCCCCGCGTTCGAGATCTGGGTGTACTCGCCGCAGGTCGAGGGCGTGCACCTGCGCTTCGGCAAGGTCGCCCGCGGCGGTCTGCGCTGGTCCGACCGGCGCGAGGACTTCCGCACCGAGATCCTCGGCCTGGTCAAGGCGCAGATGGTCAAGAACACCGTCATCGTGCCGGTCGGCGCCAAGGGCGGCTTCGTCGCCAAGCAGCTGCCGGACCCGTCGGTCGACCGGGACGCCTGGCTGGCCGAGGGCATCTCCTCGTACAAGACGTTCATCTCCGCGCTGCTCGACATCACCGACAACCTGGTCGCCGGCGAGGTCGTCCACCCGGCCGACGTCGTCCGCCACGACGAGGACGACACCTACCTCGTCGTCGCCGCCGACAAGGGCACCGCGACCTTCTCCGACATCGCCAACGGCGTCGCCGAGTCCTACGGCTTCTGGCTGGGCGACGCGTTCGCCTCCGGCGGCTCGGCCGGCTACGACCACAAGGGCATGGGCATCACGGCCCGCGGCGCCTGGGAGTCGGTCAAGCGCAACTTCCGCGAACTCGGCGTCGACACCCAGACCGAGGACTTCAAGGTCATCGGCATCGGCGACATGTCCGGCGACGTCTTCGGCAACGGCATGCTGCTCAGCGAGCACATCCGCCTGGTCGCCGCCTTCGACCACCGCCACATCTTCCTCGACCCGAACCCGGACGCCGCCGCCTCCTACGCCGAGCGGCGCCGGCTCTTCGAACTGCCCCGCAGCTCCTGGGACGACTACGACAAGTCGCTGATCTCGTCCGGCGGCGGCGTCTTCCCGCGCACCGCCAAGTCGATCCAGCTCAGCACGCAGGTCCGGGCCGCCCTCGGCGTCCAGGACACCCGGCTCACCCCGGCCGAGCTGATGAAGGCGATCCTCCAGGCACCGGTCGACCTGTTCTGGAACGGCGGCATCGGCACCTACGTCAAGGCCTCCACCGAGACCAACGCCGAGGTCGGCGACAAGGCCAACGACGCCATCCGCGTCAACGGCGACCAGGTCCGGGCCCGCGTCATCGGCGAGGGCGGCAACCTCGGCTGCACCCAGCTCGGCCGCATCGAGTACGCCGCGGTCGGCGGCCCCGAGAGCACCGGCGGCTGGATCAACACCGACGCCATCGACAACTCGGCCGGCGTGGACACCTCGGACCACGAGGTCAACATCAAGATCCTGCTCAACCAGGTCGTCACCGACGGCGACATGACGGTCAAGCAGCGCAACGTCCTGCTCGCCGAGATGACCGACGAGGTCGGCCACCTGGTGCTGCGCAACAACTACGCGCAGAACGTGGTGCTGGCCAACGCCGTCGCCCAGGCGCACAGCATGGTCAACGTCCACTCCCGGATGATCAACCGGCTGGAGTCGGCCGGCCAGCTCGACCGGGGCCTGGAGTTCCTGCCCACCGAGCGCCAGATCCGCGAGCGCCAGCAGAACGGCCGCGGTCTCTCGCAGCCCGAGATGTCCGTCCTGCTCGCGTACACCAAGATCACGCTGGCCGACGAGCTGCTCGCCACCGCGCTGCCCGACGACCCGTACTTCCACACCGCGCTGCACGACTACTTCCCGAGCGCGCTGCGGGCCCGGTTCGCCGACGCGATCGACAGCCACGCGCTGCGCCGCGAGATCATCACCACCCTGATCGTCAACGACACGATCAACCGCGGCGGCTGCACCTTCGCCTTCCGGCTGAAGGAGGAGACCGGCGCGACCTACGAGGAGATCGCCCGGACCCACACCGCCGCCCGGGCCGTGTTCGGCCTGGAGGACATCTGGGCCGAGATCGAGGGCCTGGACAACGAGGTCACGGCCCGGGTCCAGACCAAGATGCGGCTGCACTCGCGGCGCCTGGTCGAGCGCGCCACCCGGTGGATGCTCAACAACCGCCGCCAGCCGCTCGACATCGCCGGCACCATCGAGTTCTTCCACGACCGGGTCGACCAGGTCTGGGGCTCGCTGCCCAAGCCGCTGCGCGGCGACGACCTGGTCTGGTTCGAGGCCGTCTACAACGAGCTCGCCTCGGCCGGGGTGCCGGAGGAACTGGCCACCCGGATCGCCGGCCTCTCCTCGACCTTCCCGACGCTGGACATCAGCGAGGTCGCGGACCGCTCCGACAAGGACGTCGCCGAGGTCGCCGAGCTCTACTACGACCTCGCCGACCGCCTCCAGATCACCCACCTGCTCGACCGCATCATCGAGCTGCCCCGCACCGACCGCTGGTCGTCGATGGCCCGGGCCGCGATCCGCGAGGACCTCTTCGCGGCGCACGCGGCGCTGACCGCCGACATCCTCGCCTGCGGCCCCGAGGGCGCCACCCCGGAGGAGCGCTACACGGCCTGGGCGGACCTCAACGCCACCCTGCTGAACCGCGCCAAGAGCACCCTCGACGACATAAGGGGTTCGGACAACTACGAGCTGTCCAGCCTCTCGGTCGCGATGCGTGTCATCCGCACCCTCCTGCGCACGGGCTCCATGCGCTGACGGCCGGCTGCACAGCAAGGCCCTGTCCGGCCGATCTTGCCGGGCCCGCGACGCCGGGCATCCCGCCTGGACGCACGCCCGAATCGCCCAAGTACGTCCAGTACGAGGATGATTCGGGCGCACGCCCAGCCGGGCGCCCAACGCCGCGGGCTGATCCGCCAAGATCGACCGGACAGGACCTAG
>NZ_JBHWIO010000102.1:6066-32104 GCF_042732075.1 Kitasatospora sp. NPDC059812 | reverse complement strand
CACGGATGGCCCACCCTCCTCCCCAAACACACCATCCCCAACCAACACACCAAAGCCACCCACAACGCCCTCACCAACCTCAACCACCAACTCACACACGGCGCCAACACCCCATAGCCACCCGCCAACAGCAGGCTCGGCACCCGGGCCCAGCGCCCGTTCTGCCCCTCGTGTCCGACCTTCGGCTCGCGCACAGACCGCCCGCTCATCGCCAACTCCCGTGAGGTCGACCGCGGGAGCTGGCGAACCGGGCCACCCGTCGAAACCGCCCCGCGACGGGCGCGATCCGGGACCTGCCCTTCGAGGAGCGCGCGCAGCCCTTCGCCCATCGCTCCGACTGCTCCTGACAGCCGCCCCACTCCGCGCCCTGCCGGCCCCGCGTGAACAACGCCCGCCCCAGGCCTACCGGCTGTCACCCCGGCCCGGCACAATCACCCGTATGACGATCACCACGAGCGCGCCGCCCTCGCGCAGCACTCCGGTCGCCCTCGCCCGCGGTTTCCTGACGGGGGCCGTGATCGGGGGCTCGCTGGCCGCGCTAGTCGTCGGTGTGGTCGTCGAGAAAGTGCCCTTGTTCATCGGGGGTTTGGGACTGCCCATCGTCTACGGCCTGTTGCTCCTCCTCGCCGGCGCGCCGAGGCGGGCCCGGGAGGCGGAGGTCGTGCCCCGAACGGCGCTCGCGGTGATCGAGAGCCTGCGCGCCATTGGGGGTGAGACGAGCGACGTGCCGGTGCGGTTCGATCTCACCGTCGTACCGGACGACGAGCCTGCCTACCGCGTCGGGATCACTCAGGACATCAACCTGGTCGACCTCCCCGACTACCGGCCGCGCGGCGTCCTGGTGGTGAAGTATCCACCGGACAGGCCGTGGCGGGTGACGATCGTGAAGCGGCCGACCCCGGAGTGGGAGGAGCGGGCGGCCGGCGCCCAGCTGGATTCGGCTCCCGAGTCGACCATGGTGACCGAGCCTTCCGAGGGCCGTTCGACCGGTTTCGTCAGGCTCTTCGGCCTGCTGCTCGCTGCGGCTGCCGTGGTCTTCCTGTTCCGCGTGGACCTGTTCGAGCAGCAGGACTCCGCCGCTTCTCCGGCACCGACGGTCACTTCGACGTGGTCGACCACGGTGGTGTCGTCCGGGACCGGGACGGTCTCCCTCGGGCCGGACCAGTCGTTCCTCGACGACGGCGAACTGCGCAAGGCCATCAACTCCCTTACCGAGGGGAAGGATCCGCGACAGGCGATCACCGTCTTCGCGCAGGAGCGCGTGCTGTCGGTCGTGTTCTCCCCGAGCGGCACGAAGGCCCCCCAGTTCGATCCGCTCTCCCTGCCCTACGAGCGGTTCCCGGCCCTGGTCAAGGAGGCCGAAACGACGCTCGGTGTCCACTCCCCGACGTCCTGGCAGATCACTGCCGACCATCTCGCCGGCTCCCTCACGATCAGGGTCGGCGTGACCGGGCCCGAGGGCAGTGCCTCGCTGGAGGCGAACGGTGAGGGCCAGGTAGTGCGACGAGCCCCGGCACGCTGATCACCCGCGCCTCACCCGCACTCGACGCGCTTCGACACGGCGGGTTGCCACAGCAGCGAACGAACCCCGGCAGACCGTACCCGGAGGACAGGAGGAGGACTCATGGGCTGGCACGACTATCTGGCGCTCTGGTGCGGGGTGTTCGGCACGTTGGCACTGCTGGGGTACGGGCGGTCGCTGGCGGGGGCGACCCGGGCCCAGCGGACGGTCCGGGTGATGGGGCGGATCGAGCGGGTGCAGGAGCCGCGGCACGGAGGTTCCGAGGGGGACGGCATAGCGGTCGTCGTCACCTTCCAAGACCCCTCCACCGGGCAGGAGTTCACCGTGACTAACGACGGCGACTGCGGCGACCGGATCAACACCGCCTGGGCGGGCCGGGAGATCGGGATCCGCTATCCACCCGGAAGACCGCAGGCCTTCCGGTTCACCGACGACCTCTGGGCCGGCCGCTACGGGCTCGGCTGGCCGAACTTCGCGGTATTCCTGATCTGCGTCGGGCTGGTGGTCGTCGCCGCGGTCGACTGGGGCTGGCCGTGGGCCCTGATCGGTGTCGGCGCGCCGTGGAGCGTGTTCCTCGCGTGCTCCCTGCCCCAGGAGGTCCGCCAGGCGCGGAGCCGGTTCGACACCCTGGCCGCGATGGTTCCCGTTCCGGGCCGTGTGGTCGCCGTCGTCAGGAGCGTCCGCACCGACGAGGACGGCTACACCTCCACCAGCCAGACGCCGGTGGTCGCCTTCACCACCCACGAGGGCGCGGCCGTCACCGCGTACTGCTTTTCAGGCCTGCCGGACCCCACCAACTCGTACGGCCGGAACGTCACGATCCACTACTCCCCCGCCGACCCGGCCGACTTCACCCCGGACCTCGCGGCCGCACAGCGGTCCTGGAGGAGCGGAGTCACCAGCGGCATCGTGGGCGTTCTCGTCACGGCGTCGGCGGCAGTCGCGGGAGCGGTCCTGCTCTGACACCCAACGGCCATCGCCCGGCTTCGACCGGCACGGATGCCACGAACGGTCGTCAGTCACGGGGCCGGTCCCGGAGCCGTCGTCGGCCTGCGGCATCCTGGCCCGATGAATGAACCGAGGGCCCAGTGGGTCAACACGACACATGACTGGTCGAGCGCCGTCGATGCGGATCATCTGACGTGCATCAGGCAGAACCCGGCGGAGTTCGCTCCGGGCGGACCGTGGCACCTCGCCCTGGAAGTCCTCGGCTATGCGGCCGACGAAGCATCAGGAAACGGCGGCGGGCGCTGCGTCCTCGTTCTCCACACCGACGGCTCCCTGTCCGTCAGGGACAACGGGCGGGGCACCGACACCCGGGTGGACGAGCAGGGCCGGAGCGTGAAGAAGCCCGTCATGGCGACGAAGGACCTTCGGTTCTTCGACTCCCCGCAGGCCGAAGTGCTGCCCGACGGTCATCCCCGGCGCGGCATGTCCGTCGTCGCAGCGCTCAGCGACTGGCTCGTCCACACCAACCGCCGTCTCAACGGGGCCTGGACCCAGCGCTACGAACTCGGCGTCCCCATCACCGGATTGGAGCCCGTCGAGGTGGACGGAACGACCGGGACACTGGTCCACTTCAAGCCGGGCACACCGGTGGGCTCGCTCACCACCCCGACGCTCACCACCCCGACGGCGGACGACCTGACACGCCTGGCCGCAACCTGGCCTCAGTTGGAGGTCCAGCTCGACGACCGGCGTGGGCCGCACTGACATCCGAGCCGTCCGAGACACCCGACCGGCAGCTGTCCGAGCTCCCCCATGCCGGGTCCTCCCGCGTCTCAGGTCAGGCTCGCGGCCTGTTCCCCTGCCTTCCGGGGCGTCCTCTCCCGGCGCGGCAGCAGCAGCGGGGTCGCGAGGAGGAGGATTCCCGCGGCGGCGATCGCGGTGCGGGGGCTGGTGGTGGCGGCCAGCAGGCCCCACAGCGCGGTGAGGGCCGCGATGGCGGCACTGCTGCTGATCGACCATGCGGCGAGGGTGCGGGCGAGCTTGTCGGGGTCGATCTGTTCGAGCCGGTGGGTGGCCAGCAGCGGATTGAACAGGCCGCAGCAGGTGACCAGGCCGAGCTGGACGGTGACGATCAGGACGATCCCGGGGGCGCCGGGCTGGACGAACGCCAGCCCGATGGGCCAGCACGCGCGCAGCACTCCGGCGGTGAGCAGCGTCCGGTGCTGTCCGAAGCGCGTCGCGAGCGGGCGGGCGAGGCGTGAGCCGAGCAGGCCGCCGACGCAGGGGGAGGCGAACACAAGGCCGTACTGCCAGGGTGCGTAGCCGAGGTGGCCGAGGAGGAGTACGGCCATCAGCGGTTCGGCGGCCATGATCAGGCCGTTGACCGCGATCGCGTTGAGGAACAGCGGGCGCAGTGTGGGGTGGGTGAGGATGTGGCGCCACCCTTCGAGCAGGTCCCCGGCGCGCAGCCGCGGTGCGCCGGTCGGCGCGGGGTGCGGTTCGGTGCCGCCGATGGCGCGGATGCCGAGGGCCGAGAGCAGGTAGCTGAGGGCGTCGGCGACCACGGTCACCACCGGGCCGAACACTCCGATGGCGGCCCCGCCGAGCGGTGGCCCGACCGTGGTGGCGGTCCAGGTCGTCGATTCGAACCGGCTGTTCGCGACGAGCAGGTCCTGGGGCGGCACGAGCGTCTTGAGGTACGCGCCACTGGCGGCCTTGAAGGCGATGTCGGCCGCGGCGGTGACGACGGAGACGACGAGGAGCTGGGCGAAGCTGAGCCGGCCGAGCGCGAACGCGGCGGGGACGCTCAGCAGCACCGCGAACCGGGTCAGGTCCATCGCCATCATGACCGGCCGTTTGCGCCGGAACTCCATCCACGGACCGAGCGGCACGGCGACCAGGGCCCCCACCGCCCGTCCTGCGGCGGCCAGCAGCGCCACCTGGGTCGGTCCGGAGTGCAGCACGAGGATCGCGAGGAGGGGGAACGCGCCGAATCCGAGCCCCGAGCCGTAGGAGCTCACCGCGAACGCCGCCCACAGCCATCCGAACCGCCGCCCCAGTACCCGCCGCCCCAGTACCCGCCGCCCATTCATACCCGTACGCCTCTCGCCGATCCGAACAACCACCCGCTGACCACCGGCATCAAAGCGGATCGCGAATGGCGGGATCAAACAACTGATCCGTCGGGAGGGCACAACCATCCGTTGTGTGGACACGATGGCCGGCGTGGATCTCGACGCTGTGCGTGTCGACGGCGACGGCTTCGACCAGCTGCCGTGGTGGGAGCGTGGCGGCGGCCCCCCCCCCCGCGGGGGGGGGGGCCCGCCGCGGGCGGGGGGGGGGGGCCCCCCCCCCCAGGCGGGTGGGGTCAGGCGCGGACCAGGGCCCAGGCGCCGAGGCCGCTGCACCCGCCGGCACTGTACGTGGTGGCGCGGAAGCCGGCCGGGATGGGCGAGCCCGGGCAGGTCCACAGGCCGACGCGCGCGAGGTTGTGCCGCCAGGACCCGACGCCGTTGCAGCCGTTGCGGATGTAGTCGGTGATGACGTATCCGCTGACGACCGGCGATCCGCCGCAGGTCCAGATCCCGTCCTTGGGGAGGTTGTGCCGCCAGGAGCCGATGCCGTTGCAGCCGGTCTGGATGTGGTCGGTGATGACGTACCCGGGGACGATCGGCGAGCCCGAACAGGTCCAGATCCCGTCCTTGACCGGTTCCTGATACCAGGAGCCGGAGCCGTTGCAGCCGGTCCGGTCGTAGATGGTGATGACCCATCCGGACTGGACGGGCGCGCCGGAGCAAGCCCACTTGCCGGGGCCGCCCCAGCCGGCCGGCTGGGCCGCCGCACTCGACGTCCCGGCGGCGGTTCCCGCGAGGACGAAGGCCGCGATCAGCGCGAGGGCGCCCAGGGTGGCGCCGACTCCCCTGCGGACGACGGCAGTTGTCAGGCGCTTCCACAAGTGGCGGTCAGACATGGTCAATTCACTCCAGTCCAAGCGGCGGGCAGCACGATGCGGCCCGTTGACGGGGGAACCCGGGATGGGACGGCCACACCCTACGGGGAGGAGGTGTGCACAACATGTGCTGATCGCATGAACAGGCAATCTTGGCCCAAAGTCGCCCTGCGCACGGGAGCCCGTCCGGTCGGGGCGGTGGAAGCCGCGGTGTGGAAGCCCTGCGGGGAGGCCGCTCGGTCGATGCCGAAAGCGCCTGCGCCTGGCACCCGCAGCTCAGTCGGAGCAGAATCACGTCCATGTTCACGACCAATCGCCTGACGATACGCCAGTGGCAGCCCGAGGACCGCGAGCGGGCACTCGACATCTACTCCCGCTGGGAGGTGACGCAGTGGCTGGGCCGCGATCCCCGCACCCTGGAAAACCTCACTGACGCCGAGGCGGCGATCGAACGCTTCCGCTCCCGCTCGGCCGACCCGCGCTTCGGCACCTGGGCGGCGGAACGGAAGGACACCGGCGTGGTCGCCGGCTCCGTCCTGCTCATCCCGATCCCGGACGGCGACGGAGAGGTCGAGGTCGGCTGGCACCTCCATCCGGACAGCTGGGGGCAGGGCTACGCCACCGAGGCCGCGCAGGGCGCCGTGGCCAAGGGATTCGCGGACGGCCTGGCCGAGATCCACGCGGTGGTCCGGCCGGACAACCGGCCGTCGCTGGCCGTCTGCCACCGGCTCGGCATGACCGCGCTGGGCCGCACCACCCGCTGGTACGGCATGGAGTTGGAGGCGTTCCGACTCACCCCCTGACGGGGGGTCCGGGCGAGGACAGCCCGTTCGGCTCGCCCGTCGCCCGGGCGGGCCGGTCCGCCGGAGCCCGGCGCCGATTCGGTGACGGGTGGTCAGGTGAGGTCAGTCCCGGGCATCGTCCCGTTCCCGTGTCACTATCTGAGCGTATTCAGCCCGGATAGGCCGGTTCGCCCCCTTGAGAAGGACTTCGCATGCGTCGTCGCACGACCCACCCCGTCTTGACCGCAGCCGTCGCGCTGGCCCTCGTGCCGCTCGCCGGCTGCACCGGTGTGGGCAGCGACGCTGCCGCGCCAGCGGTCGCCGCACCTCCCCCGCCGGAGCAGGCGTTCGGCCCGAACTGCGCTGCGCTGCCGGCCGACGGCCCCGGGAGCCTGGCCTCGATGGGCGGCATCCCGGTGCTGTCCGCGATCGACCAGACCAAGGACCTGACCGCGATGTCCTCGCTGATCAAGACGGCCAAGGCCAAGGACGTCTTCGACTCGATGGACAACGTCACCGTCTTCGCCCCGAACGACGCGGCCTTCGCCAAGCTGTCGGAGGACCAGAAGAAGGTCCTGGGCGCCCAGCCCGGCGCGAGCGATCTGCTGCGCCGGCTGATCGTGGTCCGGGACCTGCGGAAGGCCGATCTGGCGGACAAGTCCTACACCTCGCTGCAGGGTGCGGTGATCAAGGCGACCGGCAGCGGGGACGACTACCGGATCGGCGGTGCGCAGGTGGTGTGCGGCAGCATCCGGACGGCGAACGCGCGGCTGGCGGTGCTGGACCAGGTGCCGGCGTTCGGCTGAACGCGCTGAGCGCACTGATCGAGCGGGGACATCGACACACGGGTCGGGGTGGGTGCTCCCCACCCCGACCCGTCGTTCCGGGCGGGTTTCCGACCGGAGTCCTCCGGGGCGGGAGCAGCGACTCCGTCGCCGCCCGCGAGACCCGGCCGAGGCCTCCTCATAGGCCAATAGCAGGGATTCGCACGTAATGATCAGATGACACGGTCGCGAGTGACCGCTGCCTACGGCGACGTCGGTTATTCCTGGTCGCGCACGCGTGCTGACGCATGATCGCGAGAGGAGGCGCCGGGGCGTCCGGTGCGGTCGTTGGTCGACGGTCCAGTGTCCATGCTGCTGCGTGGCGTCCTCGCGCTGCTGTGCCTGGTGCCGCAAGGAGGGTTCGCCCTCGCCGCCTCCGTACACCCGCAGCGAACCGCCCCGGGCCTCGTCGAACGGAACCGCGCCCAGGTCTCCTGCACGCCGTCCGCCACCAACACCAACTGCGTCCGCTTCACATACAGCGGCGGCGACCAGACCTTCACCGTGCCCGCCGGGGTGAGCAGCGTCTACGCCCGCGTCTTCGGCGCCGGCGGCGCCGGGTCCCCCCGCCCCTACTACACCGGCCAGTACGGAGGCGGTGGCGGCGGCTACACCACCGGCACCCTCGCCGTGACGCCCGGCCAGCGGCTCACCGTCACCTCCGGGCAGGGCGGCGTGATGAACAGCACCAGCCCGACGTACGGCGGCGGCGGCGCCGGCGGCCAGGGCTTCACGAACGCCGCCGGCGCCAGCGCGACGGGCGGCAGCGGCGGCGGGCTGAGCGCCGTGTGGAACGGCACCTACGGAACCACCCCGCTGCTCATCGCCGGTGGTCCTGCTCACCAACCCGGTGGTGCCCGGACAGCAGATCCAGTGGCGGATCACGGTGACCAACAGCGGCCCGTCGCGGGCCCGCAACGTCGTGGTCAGCGACACCCTGCCCAGCGGAGTGACCGGCGCCTCCATGACGGCCGACACCGGCGGCGCCAACTGCCCGATCAGCAACGGGACTGCCACCTGTCCGGCTGTCGAGATCCCCGTCGGCGGCTCGCTCTCCTGGACGCTCACCGGCACGCTGTCGCCCGACGCCACCACCTCCCCCACCAACACCGCCACGGTCACCGGAGGCCCCGACCCGGCGACCCCGACGCGTACAGCGGTGGCCTCGCCGACCGCCACTCCGTCACCGCAGGCAAACCTGACGGTGTCGAAGGCGCTGCTGACGAGCCCGGTGGTGCCCGGACAACAGGTGCAGTGGCAGGTGACCGTGACCAACAACGGGCCGTCGCGGGCCCGGAACGTGGTCGTCAGCGACACCGTGCCCAACGGGGTGAGCGGCGCGTCGATGAAGGCCGACACCGGCGGCACCAACTGCCCCATCAGCAACGGGACTGCCACCTGCCCCGCCGTCGAGATCCCCGTCGGCGGCTCACTCACCTGGACACTCACCGGCACCCTCGACGCCAACGCGACCACCACACCCACCAACACCGCGACCGTCACCGGCGGCCCCGACCCCGCGACCCCGACACACACCGCCGTCGCCTCGCCGACCAACTCGCCCACACCGCAGGCCAATCTGACCGTCTCCAAGGCCCTGCTCACCAACCCGGTGGTGCCCGGGCAGCAGGTGCAGTGGCAGGTCACAGTCACCAACAACGGGCCCTCGCGCGCCCGCAATGTCGTGGTGACGGACGCGGTCCCCAGCGGAGTGACCGGCGCTTCGATGAAGGCCGACACCGATAGCACCAACTGCCCGATCACCAACGGGACAGCAACCTGTCCCGCCGTCGAGATCCCCGTCGGCAGCTCGCTCACCTGGACGCTCACCGGCACCCTCAGCCCGAACGCCACGACGACACCGTCCAACACGGCGACGGTGACGGGCGGCCCCGACCCGGCCACCCCGACACACACCGCCGTCGCCTCGCCGACCGCATCCCCCTCGGGACAGGCCAGCCTTACGGTGTCGAAGGCCCTGCTCACCGACCCGGTCGTACCCGGTGGCCCGATCCAGTGGCGGGTCAGCGTGACGAACAACGGTCCGTCGCAAGCCCGGAACGTCGTGGTGACCGACCAGGTTCCGGCCGGTGTCACGGCTGCCTCGATGAAGGCTGACGCTGATGGCGCCAACTGCCCGATCACGTCCGGGACGGCTACCTGCCCGGCCGTTCAAATCCCCGTGGGCGGCTCGGTCTCCTGGACACTGACCGGCACACTGTCACCCGACGCCACCACCACGCCCACCAACACCGCGACGGTCACCGGCGGCCCCGATCCGGCGACTCCGACCCACACCGCGGTGGCTTCGCCGACCGCCACCTCCTCGCCACAGGCGAACCTGACTGTCTCGAAGGCGCTCGTCACCAATCCAGTCGTGCCCGGACAGCAGATCCAATGGCAGGTCAGCGTCACCAACAACGGGCCCAGCGAAGCCCGCAACGTCATCGTCACCGACCAGGTACCGACGGGCGTGACCAACGCCAGCATGACGGCTACGGACGGCACTACGTGCCCGATCGCCAACGGGACGGCGACGTGCCCGGCCGTCCAGATCCCCGTCGGCCAAACACTGAGGTGGACACTCGCCGGCACCCTGGCCTCGGACGCGACCACCACGCCCACCAACACCGCCATCGTGACCGGCGGCCCCGACCCAGCGACGCCCACGCACACCGCCGTCGCGACCCCGACCAACTCGCCCTCGCCGCAGGCCAGCCTCACGCTCTCCAAGGTGCTGGTCACCGGTTCCGTGGTGCCGGGCGGCCCGATCCAGTGGCGGGTGACGGTCACCAACAACGGCCGCTCCCGGGCCCGGAACGTGGTCGTCACCGACACCGTCCCCGCCGGCGTCCTGGACCCGACCATGGCTGCGGACGCCGACGACACCCCGTGCCCGATCACCGGGGACCAGGCGATCTGCCCCGCCATCGAGCTCGCCGTCGGCCAGTCGGAGTCGTACACCCTCACCGGCACGTTCGACCCGAACGCGACCACCATGCCCACCAACACCACGACCGCCACGGGTGGTCCCGACCCGGCCACTCCGACGCACACCGCCGTCGCGACCCCGTCCGGTTCGCCGGCCCCGCGGGCGGACCTGTCGATCGCCAAGGTGCTGCTGACGAGCCCGGTGGTGCCGGGCGGCCCGATCCAGTGGCGGGTGACGGTGACCAACAACGGCCCCTCCCGGGCACGGAACGTGGTCGTCACCGACACCGTCCCGGCGGAGGTCCACAATCCGGCCGTGACCGCCGACGCCGACGGCACGCCGTGTCCGATCGCCGGCAACTCGGCGACCTGTCCGGCCATCGAGATCCCGGCCGACGGCACCGCCTCCTACACCGTCACCGGCACGCTCGACGCCGCCGCGACCAACACGCCCGTGAACGTCGCCTCCGTCTCCGGCGGCCCGGACCCCAACCCGTCGAACAACACGGCGACGGCGACTCCCACGGAGACGGCCCAGCCGCAGGCGAACCTGACCGTGACGAAGATCCTGCTCACCGACCCGGTGGTGCCCGGCCAGCCGATCTCGTGGCGGGTCGCCGTCACCAACCGGGGGCCGTCGACCGCCCGCAACGTGGTCGTCAGCGACCGGATCCCGGACCAGGTGGTCGGCGCCATGATGACCGTGGACGCCACGGGCTCGTCCTGCCCGGTCAGCACCGGCACGGCGACGTGCCCGGCGGTGAAGATCCCGGTCGGCGCGACTTCGACCTTCACCCTCACCGGCATGCTCGCCCAGGACGCCACGGCCGTGCCCGGGAACACCGCGACCGTCACCGGCGGCCCGGACCCGGCCACGCCCACGCACACGGCGGTCGCCAGCCCCTCCGGCGCCGTCACCCCGCAGGCGAACCTGACGCTCGGCAAGGTGCTGGTGACGAACCCGGTGGTGCCCGGGCAGCAGATCCAGTGGCGGGTCACCGTCACGAACAACGGTCCTTCGCGGGCCCGGAACGTCGTCGTCACGGACCGGATCCCGGCGGGAGTGTCGAGCCCGACCATGACGTCCGAGACCGACGGGGCCGCCTGCCCGGTCTCGGGCGGCGTCGCAACCTGCCCGGCCATTGAGCTGGAGGTCGGTCAGTCGCACAGCTACAGCCTGAGCGGCGTCCTCGACCCCAACGCCACGGTCACTCCCACCAACGGCGCCACCGGCTCCCCGTCGCCGCAGGCGAACCTGACCGCCTCCAAGATTCTGCTCACCGATCCGGTGGTGCCAGGCGGCCCGATCCGGTGGCGGGTGACGGTCACCAACCACGGTCCTTCGCGGGCCCGGAACGTCGTGGTCACCGACCGGATCCCGGACGGCGTCGACAACCCCGCGATGGCCGATGACACGAACGGGGCCAGCTGCGCCATCGCCGCCGGCGTCGCCACCTGCCCGGCGGTCGAGATCCCCGCCGGGGGCACCGCGAGCTGGACGCTCACCGGCACGCTCGACCCCGCGGCCACCAGCACACCGGTGAACACGGCGGTCGTCACCGGCGGGCCCGACCCCGCCACACCCACCCACACCGCGGTCGCCTCACCGACCGGTCCGCCCTCCCAGCAGGCCCGTCTGACGGTCTCCAAGGTGTTGCTGACCTCCCCGGTCGTGGCCGGCGGGCCGATCTCCTGGCGGGTCGGCGTCACCAACGACGGCCCCTCGCGGGCCCGCAACGTCGTGGTCACCGACCGGTTCCCGCAGCAGGTGGACCACCCGGTGCTTACCGCCGACGCCGACGGCACGCACTGCCCTGACACCGGCGGCGTCGCCACGTGCCCGGCCATCGACCTGGCCGTCGGCGCCACCGCGACCTACACCCTCAGCGGGACCCTCTCGCCGGACGCGACGGAGGTGCCGGTGAACTCCGCCGTCGTCACCGGCGGCCCCGACCCGGCCACGCCCACGCACACGGCCGTGGCCACCCCGGCGGAGCCGATCACCGTCCGGCACGACCTGCACCTCGCCAAACAGGTCTCCCCGGCCAAACCCGACCCCGGTGACAAGGTCACCTACACCATCACCGCCACGAACCGCGCCAGCGGCACCTACCACGGCGCCGCCGTCGTCGACGACTTCACCGGCGTCCTGGACGCCGCCGGCTACGACGGTGACGCCCACGCCACCATCGGCCGGATCTCCTACAGCCCGCCGCGCCTGACCTGGACCCTCGACCTCCGCCCCGGAGCCACCGAGACCCTCGTCTACACCTTCACCGTCAAGTCCGACGCCGGCGGCAAGCGCCTCGACAACCGGGTCGTCTCGCTCGGCGACGGCAGCAACTGCCCCGCTTCGACGAACCGGTCGCTCCGCTCCGCGCGGGAGGTGCCGGAGCCGTCGGCGACCACCGGCGGACCTTGCGCCACCAGCATCACCGTCAACCCGTCGCAGCCCTCGCCGAGCCCGACCGGCGGCCCGCTACCCCCCACCGGGTCGGACCCGATGCCCCTGGCGGGCCTGGCGGCCTTCGCGATGCTCGCCGCGGGCGGCCTGCTGCTGACGCTCCGCCGGAGCCGCCGCTGACCACCGTCCTGCCGGTCCCGGGTGTGCCCGGGACCGGCAGGATCCCGGCTGCGTCGGACCGTGCGGCCCTGGTGCACCCAGGCTGATCGCACGCCCTGGACAAGGATCGGGGCTCGTGCCGGTGAAGCCGGTACGAGCCCCGATCCTGTTCCCCCACCCGCGCGAGGCGGGGGCCCTCAGCAGATCCGCGGGAGTTGCTCCCCCATCGGCAGGTCGATGACGCGGGTGCCGCCGAAGGGGGTGCGGCAGACGACCATGCCGGGGTGGTCCGCCACGCACTCGCCGATCACTGCCGAGCGCGCGCCCAGCGGGTGCGCCCGCATCGCGGCGAGGACGGCGTCGGCGTGCTCGCGCGGGACGAAGGCGACCAGCTTGCCCTCGTTGGCGACGTAGAACGGGTCGAGACCGAGGATGGCACAGGCGTTGGCGACCTGCGCGGGCACGGGGACGGCGCGCTCGTTCACCACGACGCCCACCCGGGCGGCCTCGGCGATCTCGCCGAGCGCCGCCGCGAGGCCGCCCCGGGTGGGGTCGCGCAGGACGTGCAGGTCGGGTGTGACGGCCAGCATCGCGGCCACCAGTGAGCTGAGAGCGGCACAGTCGCTCTCGATCTCAACGCCGAATTCCAGACCCTCGCGCACGCTCATGATGGCCACGCCGTGCAGTCCGATGTCACCGCTGACGATCACCACGTCGCCGGGGGCGGCGCGCTGCGGCCGGATGTCGACTCCGGCGGGGACCAGGCCGATGCCGGCGGTGTTCAGGTACACGCCGTCGCCGTGCCCGGCCTCGACGACCTTGGTGTCACCGGTGACCACCTCCACCCCGGCGGCCCGGGCGGCGGCGCCCAGTGCCTGGGCGACGTGCGCGACCACGGCCGTCTCCACGCCCTCCTCCAGGATGAAGCCGCAGGACAGATAGGCCGGCTGGGCTCCGCTCATGGCCAGGTCGTTGACGGTGCCGTTGACCGCGAGGTCGCCGATGCTGCCGCCGGGGAAGAAGAGTGGCCGCACGACGTAGGAGTCGGTGGAGAAGGCGAGTCTGGCACCGCCGAGCTCGACGACCGCCGAGTCCGCGAGCCCGGCGAGCACCGGCCCGCCGAAGGCCGGGGCGAACAGGTTCGCCACCAGTTCGGCCGACAGCACCCCGCCTCCGCCGTGCCCCATCACCACCCGGGGGTGGTCGCGCAGCGGCAGTGGGCAGCTCCATCCGAGGAGGTCCGGGGCTCCGCCGGTGCCGGTCTGGGTCTGGGTCTGGGTCTCAGCCAACGGGGCTCGCCTCCCGCGCCATGCCCGGCGCGTCGAGCCGCCGGTAGAGGTAGTAGGCGGCGCAGGCGCCCTCGCTGGAGACCATGGTGGCGCCGAGCGGGGTGCGCGGGGTGCAGGCTGTGCCGAAGGCCTCGCACTGGTGCGGCTTGAGCAGCCCCTGGAGGACTTCCCCGCTGCGGCACTGCGCGGGTTCGACGGTGGTGATCCGCGCGACGTCGAAGCGGTGCTCGGCGTCGTGGTCGCGGTAGCGCGGGGAGAGTCGCCAGCCGCTGTCCGGGATGACGCCGATGCCGCGCCAGGCCCGGTCGGTCACTTCGAAGACGTCCTCCAGCATGGCCCGGGCCGCCGGGTTGCCCTCCGGGCGTACGGCCCGCGCGTAGGCGTTGTCGACGGTGTGCTCGCCGCGCTCCAACTGCCGTACGGTGCGCCGGATTCCCTCCAGGATGTCCAGCGGTTCGAAGCCGGTGACGACGATCGGCACCCGGTGGCGTTCGGCGAGCGCGGGGTACTCGTCGGTGCCCATCACGCTGCACACGTGTCCGGCGGCGAGGAAGCCCTGGACCCGGCACTGCGGCGAGTTCATGATGGCCTCGATGGCGGGTGGCACCCGTACGTGCGAGACCAGCATGCTGAAGTTGCCGATGCCCCGCTTCCTGGCCTGGTGCACGGCCATGGCGTTGGGTGGGGCGGTGGTCTCGAAGCCGATGCCGAAGAAGACGACCTCCCGGTGCGGGTTCTCCTCGGCGATCCGCAGCGCGTCCAGCGGGGAGTACACCACCCGGACGTCGCCGCCCTCGCCGCGCACCCGGAAGAGGTCGCGGCCGGTGCCGGGCACGCGCAGCATGTCGCCGAAGGAGCAGAAGATCACCTCGGGCCGGGCCGCGATCTCCAGCGCCTTGTCGATCACCTCCAGCGGGGTGACGCACACCGGGCAGCCCGGGCCGTGGATCAACTCGACCTCGGGCGGCAGCAGTTGGTCGATCCCGTGGCGGATGATGCTGTGCGTCTGGCCGCCGCACACCTCCATCAGCGCCCACGGCCGGGTGACCGTCGCCCTGATGTCGGCGAGCAGACCGCCGGCCAGCTCGGGGTTCTGGAACTCCTCCAGGTATCTCACCGCTCCTCCTCCTGCTTCGCCGAGGACGCCGCAGCCGCCGCAGCCGCGGCCTCCCAGGGGTCGCCGAACTCCTCCTGGAGCAGGCCGAGTTCCTCGAACAGCTGCAAGGTCCGGCGGGCCGATTCCTCGTCCAGCCACTGCAGGGCGAACCCGACGTGGACGATGGCGTACTCGCCCACCTTCAGGTCCGGCAGGTATTCCAGGCACACGTCCTTGACGACCCCGCCGAAGTCGACGACCGCCATCCTGGTCCCGTCGCGTTCCGCGATCTCCAACACTCTTCCGGGTACCGCCAGGCACATTGCGGTCTCCCTCCTCTCTCCGGTTCCTCCGAACCTGCCGAACTCCGTACGTGCGGGGCGCTCAGCCGTCGGCCCGCGCCGCCACCATCAACTGGCCGAGCGCGAGCCCCGCGTCGTTGGGCGGCACCCGGCGGTGCCGCAGCACGGTGAACCCGTCCTCCGCCAGACCCCGCGCGCACGCCGAGGACAGCAGCGCGTTGGCGAAGACGCCGCCGCTCAGCGCGACCGTCCCGGTGCCGTGCCGCCGCCTGATACCGGCGCACACCGCCCGCACCAGCGCGGCCACCGCCGCATGGAACCGGGCGGCGATCAGCCCGGGCGGCGCCCCTGCTGCCAGGTCCGCCACCACCGCAGCCAGCACCGGCCCGGGTCGGGCGGTCATCATCCCGCCCTCGTCGACGAGTTGGAATGCGTAGCCCTCCCCCGGGCCGGCCACCGGCCCGTGCGCGAGGGCGGCCGCCTCCAGCTCGATCGCCGCCTGCGCCTCGTACCCGGCTTTCTGGCAGACCCCGGCCAGCGAGGACACCGCATCGAACAGCCGGCCCATGCTGGAGGTCGGCACGCAGTTCACCGATCGATCCAACTGCTGTGACAGCAGTCGGAGTTCGCCTTCAGGGCAGGAGCGCACCGGCGGCAGGCCGGCCGCCCACGGGAGCCCCGCCGCCCGCAGATGGGCCAGCGCCATCCGGTACGGACGCACCACGGCCGCATCGCCCCCCGGCAGCGGAACGTAGTCGAGCCGGGCGAGACGCCGAAAGCCCCGGTAGTCGGCCAGCAGCGCTTCTCCGCCCCACACTGCGCCGTCCACTCCGTAACCGGTGCCGTCGAAGGCGATCCCGATGACGGGCCGGCTGCCGTCGAGGCCGTGCTCGGCCATCACCGAGGCGATGTGCGCGTGATGGTGCTGGACGTCCCGTACCTCACGGCCCCGGGCCGACCTGCGCACGTGCCGGGCGGAGCGGTAGCCGGGGTGGCGGTCGACGACGAGCACCTCGGGCTGCACGCCGGTGACGGCCCCGAGGTGGTCCACCGCGCGGTCGAACGCCCGGAGGGTGGCGAGGTCGTCCATGTCGCCGAGGTGGCCGGACAGCCAGGCGTAGCCGTCCCGGGCCAGCGCGAAGGTGTTCTTGAGGTCGCCGCCCGCGGCCAGCGCGGGCCGCACCGGCACCGGCAGGGGCACCGGGAGCGGCACGTAGCCGCGCGAGCGCCGTACCGGCAGCAGGTGCCCGTCCACCACCCGCACCACGGAGTCCTCGCAGGGCACGTGGATGGGGCGGTCGTGGGTGAGCCAGCCGTCGACCAGCGGGGCGAGGCGGGCGAGAGCCTCCCGGTCGTCCGTCACGATGGGCTCGCCGGAGAGGTTCGCGCTGGTCATGACCAGCAGTCCGGGGCCGGGAGGGGCGAGCAGGAGGTGGTGCAGCGGGGTATACGGCAGCAGCACGCCGAGGTCGGGGCTGCGCGGAGCGGCTGCTTCCAGCTCCGCGAGCCGGTGTGCCCCCCGGCGCAGCAGCACGATCGGCCGCACCGGGCCGGTGAGCAGTTCCTCCTCGACGGGCCCCAGCTCCACCGCCCCGGATGCCGCCAGTGCCCTGAGCTGTTCGAGGTCGCGGGCCATCAGGGCGAAGGGCTTGTCACCGCGCCGCTTGCGCCGGCGCAGCAGGGCGACGGTGTCCGCGTCGGTGGCGTCGCAGGCCAGGTGGTAGCCGCCGATGCCCTTGACGGCCAGGACCGCTCCGCAGGTGATCAGGCGCCGGGCCTCGGTGAGCGCCTGCTCGCCGTCGAGCACGGGGAGCCCGGGGACGGACAGGGTGAGGGTCGGGCCGCAGGTGTGGCAGGCGACGGGCTGGGCGTGGAAGCGCCGGTCGGCCGGGTCGGCGTACTCGCGGGCGCAGTCGGGGCACATCGCGAAGGCCGCCATCGTGGTGTTGGCCCGGTCGTACGGCAGAGCGGTGACGATGGTGTGCCGGGGCCCGCAGTTGGTGCAGCTGATGAACGGGTGCCGGTAGCGGCGGTCGGCGGGGTCGGCCAGTTCGGCGAGGCAGTCGGCGCAGGTGGCGGTGTCCGGGGGGATCTGGGTGCGGTGCGGTCCGTCGGCGCGGGAGGGTGTGATGACGAAGCCCGGTGTGCCGGTGACGGCCAGCGGCTGGTGGTCCACCGAGGCGACGTCGGCGAGCGGGGGCGCGTCGCTGGCGATGCGTCGGCAGAACGCGGTCACCGCCTCGCCGGTGCCCTCGATCTCGGCGAGTACTCCCTCGCCGGTGTTGGTGACGCTGCCGGACAGGCCGAGTTCGGTGGCGAGGGTGAAGACGAACGGTCGGAATCCGACGCCTTGGACGAGTCCGCGCACGGCGACCCGGCGGCGCTGGAGCAGGGGCGGCTGCTGATCCGTGGTCACGACAGGTCCACGGCCGGGTGCGGGTGGTCGTGGGCCCCCGCGTGGTCGTTGCCGTTGCCGTGGCTGTGGTTGTTGCCGTGGTCGTGGGTGTGGTCGTGGTCGTGCGCGCCGGCCATCACCGGCCGGTGGACCTGCGCGCCGGCCAGCACCGCGAGCGCCCGGTCCAGCAGCGCCCCGGCGCCCTGCCCGGTGCGGGCCGAGGTGAAGACCACCTCCACCCCCGGGTTGACCCGCGCGACGCTCGCGAGGAAGGCGGCTTCGTCGAACTGTGCCGCGACGGCGAGGTCCGCCTTGGTGACCAGCACCAGGTTGGCCAGTCCGAAGGCGGTCGGGTACTTGAGCGGCTTGTCCTCTCCCTCGGTGACCGAGGCGAGGACGACCCGCAGCGACTCGCCGAGATCGTAGGAGGCGGGGCAGACCAGGTTGCCGACGTTCTCGACGAACAGCAGCCGGGTGTCCGGCGGCAACCAGCCGGCCAGGTGCCCGCGCAACATCGCCGTCTCCAGGTGGCACAGGCCGTCGGTGAGGACCTGCTTCACCGGCGCGCCCGAACGGGCCAGCCGGCGCGCGTCGTTCTCGGTGGCGAGGTCGGCGGTGAGGGCCGCGACGGGCACCTCGCGCTCCCGGGCGAGGCCGAGTTCGGCCTCCAGGAGCGCCGTCTTGCCGCTGCCCGGGCTGGACAGCAGGTTCACCACGACGGTGCCCCGGGCGGCCAGTTCCGCCCGCAGCCGCCGGGCGTCGTCGTCATTGCGGGCGAGAACCGCCTGCCGGAGATCGACGGTGCGACACATCGGTTTCAGCCTCCTTGATCGGTCCGGGCGCCCGCCGGGGGCTCGGACCACTCGACGCCGAGGATCTGCAGCTCACGCCCGGCCAGCAGTTCGACCCTGGCACCGGCGCAGCGCGGGCAGCCCAGGTCGGGCGGCATGCCGACGCTCCACTCGACCCCGCAGGGCGTGCACTTCGCCCGTGCGGCGACGGCCTCGGTCTCCAGCACCGCACCTTCCAACAGCGTTCCGGCACAGGCCAGTTCGAAGCAGAAGTCGAGTGCCGACGGGACGACTCCGGCCAGTTCGCCGATCTGCAAGCGGACTCTGGCCACGGCGCTCTCCCCGTGCGCGCGGGCAGCCCGGTCCACCTGGTCGACGACGGCCGTCGCGATCGACATCTCGTGCATCTGTCTCGTTTCCCGCCGCTGGAGGCGCCCGGCTCCTTGGGGGCGCGGGCCCGGTGTCCGGGCCCCGTGAGCAACAGGCCCCGTGAGCAACAGGCCCCATTACAGGGTGCGGCGGCGGGAACGGCTCGAAGCCGCGCCGCCGCCGTATCCGTGACTACCTGTTCGCAGCACGCCGGTGGTGGTCCCCGCGTGTACTGCTCCGCTACCGCGTCCGCTCCTACATCCGCCGGATCCGCAGGTAGCGCCTCAGGTCGGGAAGGCTCTGCCAGATCAGCGCCGCGGCTGCGGCCAGGACGGCCGCGGCGGCCGCGACGGCGAGGTTCTTCAGCATGGTGCCGCCTCTCTGTGGGTGGGTGCGTCCGTGGTGAGGACGCGCAGGATCACGGCGACCGCCTCGTCGACGGCGGCGGCCACCGGGGTGCTCAGTCCGATTCCCTCCTCCAGTGAGGCGGGTTCGCAGCCGACCACCAGGACCCGCCCGGGCGCGGTGCCGCCCGTTCCGGCGGCCAGGGTGGCGAGCAGGGCCAGCACGGCGTCCGGGCCCATCCGGTGGCCGTCCAGGACCATCGACTCCACCGGTCCGGCGTCCGCTTCGATCAGGTACACCGTCCCCGGCTCGCCGCCGCGCGCGGTGGCGTCGACGAGCACCAGCGTCCGGTAGCCGTCGAGGAGTTGGTAGGCCAGGTGGACGCCGCGCACGCCCACGTCGAGGAGCTCGACGCCGGCGGGCAGCTCCCGGGCGGCGAGGCGCCGGACGGTCTCGACCCCGAAGCCGTCGTCGCCGAGGAAGATGTTGCCGACCCCGGCGACCAGGACCCGCCCGGTCCGGTCGGCGCTCACCGCTCTTCCACCAACGCGACCTCGTCCGGCTGGAAGTACCGGAAGCGGCCCTGCGCCCGCCACAGGTCGGCGCCCGGGTCGTCGTCCACGGTGACGGCCAGGTGCACCGAACCGTCGACGTCGTGCAGCACCGCCTCCACCAGCGCGGTGCGCCCGTGCAGGAACAGGTCCTGGGCGTCGGTGCGGCGGCGACCGGGCCGGAGCCGCACCCGGCTGCCGGCGGCGACCGGGCGGCCGTCGATCATCACCTGGTCCCGTCCGGGGTCGGTCTGCGGGTCGTTGCCCGGGTCCCACCAGGGCCGGTCCGCCCCGGCTTCGGGGTGGGTGAGTTCGCGCAGCCCCCGGACGGCGCCGTGCAGCCGTTCCAGGATCTCGGGGGGCATCGAGTCGGCGAGGTCGATCACCGCGCCGGCCCGGTCGTCGGTGCCCCGGGCCTCGCGCTTCTCCCGCTCGGTCAGGGCCGCGGTGCGCAGCGCGAGGATCTCGTCGATCTCGGTGGCGTCGTAGAGCGCGCCGGGACTCTCGGGGGCGATGTGCGGGTGGTCCTCCAGGATGATCGGCGAGGAGAGCAGCACCTTGCCGCTGCCGGGCGGGCCTGCCAGCACGGGCCAGGTGTGCTCGTTGCGGCAGGCGCGCACCGCCTCGCCCGCCCACTCGGGCGGGTCGGTCGCCGAGAGGAAGGAGCCGCGGTCGAGGCCGAGCAGCAGGTGGGCCGAGACGAGGGCGTGTGCCAGTGCGGTCTCGCGGCGGGTGCCGGGGAACGGGTCCCAGTCGGAGGTGTTCTCCACCAGGACGGTCAGCCGCTGCGCCCGGTAGGGGCCGGGTACGTCCTGGGCGGTAATCCGCAGGCGGCCCTGGACCCGTTCCCGGCGGCGCAGGAGCCGCCCGGCCAACGTGCCGTCCTCGACGAGCCGTTCCTCGTCCTCGGACGCGTCGATTTCGAAGCTGCGGACGGCTTCACCGGCCGCCAATTCCTCGACTGGGATGAGGAGTTCGATCCGTTCCTCGACCCCTTCGTCCCAGGGGACGAGCACCCGGTCGGCGAGCTCCAGCTCATCGACGGTCCGGAATCCGCCCTGTCTGCCTGCTTCTTGGACCGTCCGCCGTTGCAGGCGCAGGAACCGCAGCTCGACGGCCAGCTGGTCGCCCTGGCGCGCTTCCATCACGCATTCGGTGCGCTGGTGGGAGTGCTCGCCGCTGTCGGCGCCGTAGCGCGGCGGGGTCAGGACGCCGAACTGCCAGCGCAGCCGGTTCTTGGCCGCTGACGCCCGGTAGGGGTAGAGCACGTAGCCCTCGAACAGGACGGCGTCGGCGATCTGCCGGGCGTGGGCGAACCTGTTCTCGCTCTCGTGGGCGGGCGCGGTCACCGCTCCCCCTTCGCGGTCTGGGCCGCCGTGACGGCCTGGGGTGGCTTCGCGGCCTGGGTCGTCTCTGCGGCCTGGATCGGCTTCACGGCCTGGGACGGCTTTGTGGTCCGGGCCGCGCCGAGCAGTTCGCGCACGGTGGCCTCCCAGGACGGCAGGGCGCGCCGGGAGCGGTAGGCGAGCAGTTCGGCCATCAGGTCGGCGGGCAGGCGGAGCCAGCCGCAGCCCGGGAAGTGCGCGTCGATCGCCTCCCGCCAGACCTTGACCGGCATCCGCACGGCGGCTTCCTGGTCCCAGGCCACCGGGGTGACCTGAAAGCCGCCGGGGCCGGCGAAGGCGGTGCCCGAGAAGAGCAGCAGCAGCGGCACGTCCCCGTCGTCCAGTGCGGCGAGGTAGCGGGCGGCGGAGACGTCCATGTCGTAGGTGCAGGGCACCACCAGGTCGGTCTCGGTCTCGCCGGTGAACGCGCCGACCAGCAGCGGGACCTGGGCGAACTGGACCGGGTGGAGGGTGCCGGCCCAGCGTGAGCGCTCGCCGAACAGGTCGGTCAGCCGCCCGCCCTCGGCGTCGCCGTAGCGGCGCCGGGCCGGTTCGATCCGCAGCTGGCAGCGCAGCGCCAGCGCGTGCACCCGCACCTCGGCGGGGGCGGTGATGCGCAGCCGGAAGACCAGGGCGGGCCCGGCGGCGTAGGGATCGGCCCGCACCCCGGTGCAGGCGAAGGAGATCGAGGTCACCGGGCGCCGCCTTCGGGGAGGACGCGGGACCGGGCGGCCAGGCGGTCGAAGAAGGCGGTCTGTTCGGCGCGTGCCTCGGCCCCGCCGTCGAAGCCCTTCCAGCAGCGCCGCAGTCGGCCGACGAGTTCGTAGCAGACGTCGACCGGCACCAGGTAGCACTGGATGCCGTCGGTGTCGCGCCGCAGCAGCAGCGCCTCCACGTCCGGCCGCAGTGCGGCGTACAGGCGGCTGCCGCCGAGCGCGGCCTGCCAGGCGGCCTCGTCGGGTTCGGCCTCGGTCGCGCCGCCCGGTCCTGGGTAGAGCAGGACGGACCGCTGCAGTCGTGTGGTGCGCAGCAGGAACGCGGTGGCGACGGGGATGCCGAGGGCGGCCCAGGCGTCCTCGCCGAGGGGGTGGGCCGGGTCGGTCAGGTAGCGGTCGGGGACGGCGTGGTAGCGGCCGTCGGCCGCGCCGGGCTGCTGGAACAGCAGGGCGCAGGCGGTGCAGGCGCAGGTGAGCGCCTGCTGGTCGGTGTCCGCCAGGTGGCGGTGCTCGGCGGGCAGGTGCCGGCCGCAGAACTCGCAGCGTTGCGGCTGCGGGGGTGCGGGCTCCCGCAGCCGGCGCAGCAGCGCGGTGCCGGGCCGGTCGAGCTGGCGGAAGGTCATCGCGGGCCTGCCGGGGGCCGAGCGCCGATCTGCAGCAGTTCTGCGGGGCGTTCGAGTTCGACCGCGGTGACCTCGGGCGCGTGGCAGGCCAGGGCGTTCTCGATGTCCTGTTCGCCGCACCCGCAGCCGCTGCGGGTGCGGCGCAGCCGGGCGGTGCCGGTGGCGGGGTCGAAGGCGGCCAGGTCGACCGGTTCGGGCAGGGTGGCGAGTGCGCGGGTGATGCGGGCGGTGACGTCCTCGGGGTGCAGGTCGTGCAGGACGAGCAGCCCGGCCAGCGACGGTTCGTCCAGCAGCCGGGCCAGCACGGCGGGCGGCAGGGCCTGGACGAGGCGGGCCAGGGCGTCGCCGTAGAGGGCCATCAGTTCGCGGACGAGGTGCTCACCGGCCTCCTGGGCGTCGGCGCCGGCCAGCCGGTCCAGGGCCTCCTGGATGCGGGCCCCCGCCTGTTCCGGGGTCATGCGGTGAGTCCGCTCAGCCCGGTGGGCACGTGCATGGTCTGCACCGTCCTGCCGTCGCCCAGGTACATGTGGACGCCGCAGGGCAGGCAGGGGTCGAAGCTGCGCACGGCGCGCATGATGTCGATGCCCTTGAAGGTCTCCGGGGGGTTCTCCTCGAAGATCGGGGTGTTCTGGACGGCGTCCTCGTAGGGGCCGGGGGTGCCGAAGCTGTCGCGGACGCTGGCGTTCCACGGGGTCGGCGGGTAGGGGTGGTAGTTGGCGATCTTGCCGTCCCGGATCACCATGTGGTGGGACAGCACGCCGCGTACGGCCTCGGTGAAGCCGCAGCCGATCGACTCGTCCGGCACCTCGAAGCGCTCCCAGGTCTGGCTGCGCCCGGCGCGGACCTCGTCGAGCGCCTTCTCGGCGAAGTGCAGGGCCGCGGCGGCCGCGTAGGCCTGGAAGTAGGTGCGGGCGCGGTTGCGTTCGATGGCGTTGCTCCACTGCGGGATCTTCCACTCGAAGGTGGTCTCCGGCTTGGTCATGGAGCGCGGCAGGTTGATCTGCACGCTGTGTCCGGTGGCCTTGATGTAGCCGATGTCGACCAGTCCCGACAGCGCGGTGGACCACAGGCGGGCGATCGGACCGCCGCCGGTGTCGAGGGCGAGGTAGTCCTTGCCGTCGAACCAGCGGGGGGACATCACCCAGCTGTACTTGTCGTCGAAGTCGCGTTTCTGCGGGGCGGGGATGGTGTGCTGGTTCCAGGGGTGGCGGGGGTCGACGGGGTTACCCAGCGGGTCGTGGGTGACGAAGAGCTCCTTGCCCTGCCAGTCCTCGTAGTAGGAGCTGCCGAGCAGGATGCGGATGCCGAGGTTGATCTCGGTGAGGTCGTTGGTGACGAGTTTGCCGTCCACCACGATGCCCGGGGTGACGAACATCCGCCGGCCCCAGTCCGTCATGTTGCGGTAGGTGAAGTCGCAGTGGTCCGGGTCGTTGAGGCTGCCCCAGCAGCCGAGCATGACGCGGCGCCGGCCGACCTCCTCGTAGCCGGGCAGGGCCTCGTAGAAGAAGTCGAAGAGGTCGTCGTGCAGCGGCACGACCTTCTTCATGAACTCCACGTAGCGCATCAGCCGGGTCAGGTAGTCGGTGAACAGCTGGACGGTGGCCACCGTGCCGACGCCGCCGGGGTAGAGGGTGGAGGGGTGCACGTGGCGGCCCTCCATCAGGCAGAACATCTCCCGGGTGTAGCGGCTGACCTGGAGCGCCTCGCGGTAGAACTCGCCCTCGATGGGGTTCAGTGAGCGCATGATGTCGGCGATGGTGCGGTACCCGTGGTCGCCGGCGTGGGGTGCCTCGGTGCGTTCGGCCAGTTCCAGGACGCCGGGGTTGGTCTCGCGGACCATCTTCTCGCAGTAGTCGACCCCGACCAGGTTCTCCTGGAAGATGTTGTGGTCGAACATGTACTCGGCGGCCTCGCCGAGGTTGATGATCCACTCGCCGAGGTGCGGGGGCTTGACCCCGTAAGCCATGTTCTGCGCGTAGACCGAACAGGTGGCGTGGTTGTCGCCGCAGATGCCGCAGATCCGGCTGGTGATGAAGTGCGCGTCGCGCGGGTCCTTGCCGCGCATGAAGACGCTGTAGCCGCGGAAGACCGAGGAGGTGCTGTAGCACTCCGCGACCTTCTTCTGCTTGAAGTCGATCTTCGTGTGGATGCCCAGGCTGCCCACGATCCGGGTGATCGGGTCCCAGGACATCTCCACCAGACCGTTGCCGTCGCCGGCCGTCCTGGTCGTCGGTGCCATCGTCTGTCATGCCCTTCTGTCAGCGGGAGGAGGCTCTGCAACGGCCCGCCCGCCCCGGGCGGGGCGGGCGGGCCGAAGGGGGAAAGGGGTCACCACGGCGGGCGGTAACCGGTGGTCAGGCGGCGCCCGGTGTGCCGCCACTTGGGCTCCTGGTCGACCGTCCGGCCCGTGATCGTGCGAAGGCGGCGGATCACCGCCCCGTACGCCGAGCTGGCGCCCGTGGAGACCCGGGAGCCGGGCGGCGGGTCCATGAACGGCATGAACTTGTCGGGGAAGCCCGGCATGGTGCAGGCGATGCAGATGCCGCCGACGTTGGGGCAGCCGCCGATGCCGTTGATCCAGCCGCGTTTGGCGACGTTGCACTTGACGACCGGGCCCCAGCAGCCGAGGCGCACCAGGCACTCGGGCGTGCCGTAGTCGGTGGCGAACTGACCCTGTTCGTAGTACCCGCCGCGGTCGCAGCCCTCGTGCACGGTCGCGCCGAACAGCCAGGCCGGACGCAGCTTGTCGTCCAACGGGATCATCGGCGCGGAACCGGCCAGCTGGTACAGCAGGTAGGTCAGCGTCTCGGCGAAGTTGTCGGGCTGGATCGGGCAGCCCGGCACGCAGACGATCGGCAGGCCCGCCTTGGACTTCCAGTCCCAGCCCAGGTAGTCGGGCACGCCCATGGCACCGGTCGGGTTGCCGGCCATCGCGTGGATGCCGCCGTAGGTGGCACAGGTGCCGATGGCGACCACCGCGGTGGCCTTGGGGGTGAGGCGGTCCAGCCACTCACTGGTGGTGATCGGCTGGCCGGTGTCCGGGTCGTCGCCGAAGCCGCACCAGTAGCCCTCCTCCTTGATCGTCTCGTTCGGGATGGAACCCTCGACGACCAGGACGAAGGGGTCGAGCTCGCCGCGGTCCGCCTTGAAGAACCACTCCACGAAGTTGTCCGCGCCCTGGACCGGACCGCACTCGAAGTCGATCAGCGGCCAGTGGACGGCGACCTTCGGCAGGCCGGGGAGTGCGCCGGTGACGATCTCCTCGATGCTGGGCTGCATCGCCGCGGTCAGGGAGACCGAGTCCCCGTCGCAGCTCAGACCCGCATTGATCCAGAGAATGTGCACCACGGCGGCGTCGGCTGAAGTTGTTGCAACCGCACCCATGAGGATGCCTCCTCAAAAAAACGGGAGCCGGACAGATAGGCTCAAAAAATTCATAGCAGCAGTTCAGTCCGGCCGCCGGTCCAGAGAGCCGGGCCGGTCGCTCGAAGGGACGCAAGCCGGCGCACCCGTCCGGGTGGCCGTCGGACGGGCTCGGCGAGCCACCGAAAACGCCGCGGCGCAGAGGGACGAGGGGGGCCGGGGGGGGGTGGGGGCGGGGGAGGGGGGGGTGGGGGGGGACAGGGATACTCAGAGCACGGCAGTGGGCGTGGGAC
>NZ_JBHWIO010000102.1:0-6056 GCF_042732075.1 Kitasatospora sp. NPDC059812 | reverse complement strand
GCTGGCCCCCCCCGCGCCCCCCCGCGCGGGGGGCGCGGGGGGGGGGCGGGGGGCCCCCCCCGCAGCCCCCCCCCCCGGGGGCGGGGGGGGGGGGGGGGCCGCGGGGACGTCGGTGGCGCGGGGGTGTCAGGAAATCATGAAGTCCCGGACCGGCAGGGGGCGGTTGACCACCCGGACGTCGCCGATCCAGCCGTGGAACACCTGGTTGAGCGCGCCGCCGTACTCGTAGCCGCCGAGCAGCCAGGGGTGGCCGAGGGTGCTGAGGCCCTCGGACGGTGTCGAGGGGTTGCGGACGACCTCGCAGCCGTTCACGTACATCCGGGTGAGCCGCTTGTTGTTGACGACCGCGACGTGCCACCAGGCGCCGAGCGGGAGTTCGTGGCCCCAGTTGGTGACGGGGCCGCTCAGGTTGGTCGGGTAGACGCACCACTGCAGTTCCCGCCCGCCGGACAGGCTGAGCGTGGCGACCGGCTCCTGCGGGTCGGTGTCAGGGCCGCTCTTCCCCGCCTCCCCGCTGGTGCCCCAGCGGCTGAGCAGCGCCGTCCAGGCGTTGCGGCCGGCGTCCCAGTCGGCCGGCAGCTTGAAGAACGCCTCGAAGGTGTAGCCCTGCTGGAAGGTGTCGGCGTTCATCGGGGCCTTGGCGACGGTCTGCAGGTAGGCGCCCTGGACCGGCTTGCCCCGGCCCGCGAAGTAGAGGCTGCCGCGGCCGGGCTGGTCGGGGTGGGACTCGGTGGACCAGGTGAGCGTCCCGGCCGGGCTGCCCGGGGCGGTCTGCTTCACGAGGTCGTTGCCGTGGCCGCTCAGGTCCTTGACGACCTGGGAGTCGGCGACGGCGCTGCCGTCCGGCCGTCCGCCGTCGAAGCGCCAGTAGGCGACCGTGCCCGGGATCGTCAGCTGCCGCGCGGGGCGGGCCGGGCGGGCCGGGACCGGGGCGAAGCCGGCGAACCGCCGCGCGAAGTCCACCTGCACCGAGAAGCTGTCCACCGGGCCGGTCAGCTCGATCTCCTCGCTGGCGAGGCGGTTGACCTTCTCGGCCGCCAGCTGCTGGATCCAGGGCGAGTACGTCCGCACGTCGATGGTGTTGCGGTCCAGGTCGAAGCGGTAGGCGCGGATCATCGCCGCGCCGCCGTAGTACCGGTTCTGGTAGTTGGTGATGTGGACGTGGACGTCGTGGCCGGCCTTGTTGGTCAGCGTGGTGCTGCCGGGCGGCCAGTAGTGGCCGTTCAGGGTGAGGAAGATCTGGTCGTTGCCGCTGATCAGCCTGTCCCAGAGGGCGTGCCCGTGGTCGGACAGCTGGGCGGCGCCGCCGTCGTCGGCGTAGGCGAGGTCGTGCGTGGTGAGGATGACCGGCACGGTCGGGTGCTGGGCGATCACCGAGTTCGCCCAGGCGAAGCCGCGGTCGGACAGCCGCCAGTCCAGTGAGAGCACCATCCAGTCCCGGCCGGCTCCCCGGAACAGGTGGTAGGTGTTGTAGCCGTCCGGGCTCGCGCCCTTGAACGTCGCCGAGCGGGCGAACCGGGCCGGGTTGAAGGTGTCCAGGTACGCCGTCCGGCCCCGCTGGTCGTCGCCGCCCGATCCGACGTCGTGGTTGCCGGCCAGGACGCTGTAGGCCGCGCCGTGGCGGTCGAGGAGGGTGAAGGCCTTGCCCGCGGCGGCGAACTCCTCGGCCTTGCCGTTCTGGGTGACGTCGCCCAGGTGCGCGAGGAAGACGAAGTTCTCGTCGCTGCCGTCCAGCACGTGGCGCAGCGAGGCCTCCAGCGGGGCGGGGTGGATCCGGTCGTCGTCGAAGAGGTACTGGGTGTCGGGCATCACCGCCAGGGAGAAGCGGGGGCCGTCCGGGTCCGGATCCCAGGCCCCCCGGCCGTCGTCCGCGGCGGCGGGCGCGCCGAAGGCGTCGGCCGTCGCGTCGGCGGGCCCGTCCGCCGCTGCCGCCGTCGCCGTCGTTGTGGAGCCCGCCCCGAGGACCGCCAGCCCGGCGCCGACCAACCCCGTCGCGCGCAGGAAGGCACGGCGTCCGGCCGCCGCCGGCGCGTCGGAGTCGAACCCGACGGTCCGCGGGCAGCTCGACCCGTGGTCATCGTGGGGAAGGTCGTTCTGATGGTGGTTCATCGGGGCAGCTCCTCGGGCCGTACACGGTGATCGCGACGCTAGGGGCACGACGCGGACCGCTGACCGGACGGCCGGCCTCCGCACGGTGAACGCCCGGGGAACGTCCCCCGTCGGCCACCTCCGTGGAACACGCCCACAAGGTCAGTGGCCGCCCTTGGGTTCGGTGCAGCCGCCGTCCAGGTACATGCCGTGCGGGTGGATGTCGGGCCGGGCGGTCAGCAAGCCGCTGACGCAGAGAACGGCTTCGGGGATTTCGAGGTCGAAGCCGGGGACGCCGGCGGAGGTGCGGACGTTGACCAGCTCGGCCGGGTAGCCGAGGCGTTGGAGGGCCGCGCGGAGGCCGGCTTCGTCGAGGACGGCCGGCGCGCCGGCGGGCCGCAGGGCGTCCGCGATCCGTGCCGCGTGGGCCGCGCCGCGGCATTGGGCGTCGGCGAGGAGCCTGACGGTCTGTTTGTAGGCGTGGTTCTCCGCGTACTTGTCGGCCCAGGTACCGCCGTCGCCCGTGGGGGCGGCGGCCGGGGCGGACGGCGGTGTGGCGGCGACGCCCGCGCATTTCGCCGCGACCTGGGGGAAGAGCCGGTCGTGGCGGGCCAGGGCCTCGGCCCCGGCCTGACCGGGTTCTCGGGCCGGGGTGGTCGCGGTGGCGGGGGCGCTGCCGACCGGCGTACCGCCGGTCGCACTGCCCGGTGCGCTCACCGATCCGCAACCGGCCAGCGCCACGGCTGCCACGGCCGCGGCCAGGCCTGCGGCCATCACGGTCCTCGCGCGCTTCATCGACCTTCTCCCCCTTGGCTATTGACCCTTGATCGCATCATTGTCGCGCACGAGGGCGGCGGCGGGCGGGTCAGTCCGCGAACGGGCCGGTGTCTCCGAAGGCGAGGCGGGTGAAGTGCTCGGCGATGCGGTGGTGGCCGGCCTGGTCCGGGTGCAGGTCGTCGGGGAGCGGGTGGTCGTCGTGGTCGGTCTGGCCGTAGAGCGAACGGCCGTCCAGGTAGTGCAGGTTGAGGTCGCCGTCGGCGACGCGGGCGGCGACGATGCGGGCGAGTTCGGTCCGGATGACGGTGAGGGTGAGGCGGCCCGCCGCGGTGTCGGCCGGGTCGCCGGTGGCCCGGAAGCGCAGTGCCCCGGTGCTGAAGTCGGCGGCGAGGGGCCCCGGGGTGTCCTCCTGGATCGGGCAGAGGATCGAGGAGACGACGAGCAGCGGTGTGGCCGGGTGTCCTTCGCGGACGGTGTCGAGGAAGCCGTGCACCGCCGGGACGAAGGCGCGCAGGCGCATCGCGTCGGCGTTGACGAGGTTGATGCCGATCTTCAGGCTGATCAGGTCGGCGGGGGTGTCGCGGATGGCGCGGGCGGTGAACGGGTCGAGCAGGGCGCTGCCGCCGAAACCCAGGTTGACCAGGTCGACGCCGGCCGCGGCCGCCGTCAGGGCGGGCCAGGTGCCGGTCGGGTGGGTGGCGTTGGAGCCGTGGCTGATCGAGCTGCCGTGGTGCAGCCAGCGCCGGCGGGTGCCGTCCGGGGCCGGGGTGACGGGGGCGTCGGTGTCGAGGGCGAGGAGTTCGGTGGTCTCGGTGTGCGGGAGCCAGATCTCGACGGTCTTGTCCCGTGCGGGCAGACCGGTGAACCGGGCGGTGGCGGGCGGGCCCTGGGTCAGCTCGACGCGGCCGGTGGCCAGGTCGATGGTGCGCAGGTTGCCGCCGGACACCGTGGTCTGCGCCGTCAGCCGCCCGTCGACGAGGAGGTCGTACACCCCGTCGGGCGGGGTGGGCACGCCCACGTAGGCCCGCTTGGTCGGGACGGTGTGCAGGTCGATCGCGGTGGCGCGGGTGCGGAAGGCCAGCCGGACGCCGCTGGGCTGGGACTCGGCGATCGCGAGCTGTTCGTCGGGGATCTGCCGGCGTGCCCGGGCGGGCAGGCGGTGCGGCAGCAGGCCGCGCCCGGTGTGCTCGACGTCGAGGTGGCCGTGCAGCAGGGCCTCGGTGACGGGGGTGGTGAAAGAGGTGTTCATCGCTGTTCCATCGCGTTCTGTGCGGGTCCTGCCCGTGCCGTGCACCTTCTGCCATCCGGCTATAGCCAGTATGGGATTACCTAATGAGTTTAGGCAAATGGGATTGCAGCCTTGGATTCCCGGTCCCGGATTCCCAGGTCCTGGCTGTCGGCGGCTGCGGCGTCAGCCCGCCAGGATGACCGTCTCCGCCGGGCCGGAGAAGCCGGCCTGCTGGGCCGGGGCGCCGGTCGCGGCGAGGCGGCGGTGCTCCTGCGGACTGACACCGCGGACGCGCTTGAAGGCCGCAGAGAGGGCGAAGGCGTTGCTGTAGCCGACCTTGCGGGCCGCGAAGGCGACGGTGCACTCGGGTTCGCGCAGCAGGTCGGCGGCGACGGCCAGTCGCCAGCCCGCCAGATAGGCCATCGGCGGTTCGCCGACCAGGCCGGTGAAACGGCGGGCCAGGCCCGCCCGCGACACCCCGACCCGCTGGGCGAGGTCGGCGACCGTCCAGGCGGTGGCCGGGTCGTCGTGCATCAGCCGCAGCACCGGCCCGACGACGGCGTCGTGCTGGGCGCGGTACCAGGCCGGGGCGCCGGAGTCGGGGGCGGCGAGCCAGGAGCGCAGCACGGAGACGACCAGCAGGTCCAGGATGCGGTCCAGGACCAGCTCCTGACCGGGCTCGTTGCGCCCTATCTCGGCGGCCAGCAGGTGCACCAGGGTGTCGTCGGCGCCGGTGCCGGCCGGGCGGACCAGCAGGCCGGGCAGGCAGCCGAGCAGGCGCTGGCCGATCTCGTGCTCGGCCTGGTAGGTGCCGGACAGGACCACCGAGGACGCCTGGTCCCCCTCCCGGCCCTGCCCCCAGGTCCGGACGCCGAGCGACATCACCTCGGAGACGTCCACCCCGCCGCGCGTGCAGACCTGCCCGGGGCCGACGATCACGTCCACGGGGGTGTCGGGGTCGTCCGCCACCGTGTACGGCTCCGGGCCGCGGACGATCGCCACGTCGCCGGGGTGCAGCAGCAGCGGCGTACCGCGCTCGGGCAGGATCCAGGCCTCGCCCCGGACCATCGTCACCACCGACAGCGGGGCCCGGTCCTCGATCCGCAGCGACCACGGCGGGGTGAGGATCGAGCGCAGCAGGAACGCACCGCGGGCCTTGGGGCCGTCGAGGAGTCCCGTCAGAGTGTCCATGGCCCCAAGTGTAGACGGCAAGACATCATTTGACGGTTCGTCATTTGAGAGGGTCTTGAGTGATCGAGGTGGCCCGAGCGGCCCGGATGCCGGATGATCGGCGCACGGGGGACGAACCGATACGCAGAGACAGTGAGGGGCTACGAAGATGGAACTGGCACGCACACTCGCACTGGTGGCGGCCACCGTCACCTGTGGACTGACCGCCGGGTTGTTCTACGCCTTCGCGTGCTCGGTCATGCCCGCGCTCGCGCGGGTCGAGGACCGCACCTTCATCGAGGTCATGCAGCGCATCAACGTGGCCATCCTGAACGGCTGGTTCGTCCTCGGCTTCGTCGGCGCGCTCCTCACCACCGGCGCCGCCGTCGCCCTCCACCTGCCCTCCGACGGCCACCACGCGCTACCCGCCACCGTGGCCGCCCTGGTGCTCTACATCGCCGCGATCGGCGTCACCCGCTCCGTCAACATCCCGCTCAACGACGAACTCGCCGCCGGCGGCGAGCCCCGGCGCATCACCGACCCGGCCGCCGTCCGGGGGCGCTTCGAAGCCCGCTGGGTCCGCTTCAACGTGCTGCGCGCCCTGCTCTGCACCGCCGCCGTCGCCTGCCTCGCCTGGGCGCTGATCCTGCACGGCCAGGCCTGACCCCGCGCCCGGTCGGACCCCCGGGGGGGGGCGCGGGGGCGCCCCCCCCCCCGGCCCGGGGGGGGGGGGCGGGGGGGCGGGGGGGCGGGGCGGGCCCCCCCGCCGCCCGGCGGGGCGGGGGGGGCGACG
>NZ_JBHWIO010000101.1:6756-32223 GCF_042732075.1 Kitasatospora sp. NPDC059812 | reverse complement strand
CGATGGTACTGCAGGGGGGACCCTGTGGGAGAGTAGGACGCCGCCGAACAATCATTCACAGAGAACCCCCATCCGGGAAACCGGATGGGGGTTCTTTGCATTTCCAGACAATCTCAACAATCCGCTCGGGCTATGTCCACCCGCAGGTGGTGCTAGGACCACCTCGCAATTGGGGTGGCATGGCCAGTGCCTGGAGCGGGTCGTTCGTGAACACTTGTGGAGGACGATCGAGACCGGCATCAGGAGCTTCGGTGGCAACAGCGAGTCGAACGAGCGGCGCGACGGTGCGCGCGCAGACTGAGGCGGCCGTCGTCTCGGGCGGCCAGGGGCTGGCGCGGCTGGCTCTCCTGCTGGTGGGCGCGGTGCCGGGGCTGGTGCTGCCGGTGGGGGCGGCGATGGCGGCGGGTGGGGTCACGGCCTCGGTCTTCCAGGATTCCTACTACCCGGTGGTCCTGTTCGGCCTCGCGGTGGCGGCCGTCGCCGGCGCCCTGGTGGCGGCTCTGTTCGTGCGCCGCACGGCGAGCCGGACGCGCCAGCAGCTGGAGCGCTGGTACGGCATCCGCCTGCCGGCCGTGTACCAGCCACGGCCCGCGTTGGAGCTGGACGAACGCGGGCACTGGTGGACGGGCTACTCGTACCACCGCTCCCGGATGGTCGCGAAGTACGCGCAACTGCTGCACTGGGGCGCCCGGGACCGGACGACCCGATCGGAGGTGGCCTGGCTGGCCATCAGCCCCGCCCTGGTGGTGGCGCTGGCGGGCCCGGTGGCCGTCCTGATGGTGCTGGGCGTGGCCTGCATCCTGACGCCGCTGTCTGTGGACGGGTTCGGGCCGGTGCCCGCACGCCTGGTGTCGGTCCTGCTGAGCGCCGTGCTCGGGCTCGGCATGGTGGCGGTCGGGGTGCTCGTGGCGCCGTACGCGGTGCGGGGGTACGCCGAGGCGGCCCGCCGGGTGCTGGACCAGGACGGCCGGGCGACGCACGCCCAGCTGACCAGGCGGGTGGCCGAGCTGACCGAGACCAGGGCGGACGCGGTCGGCGACCAGGCGGCGGAGCTGCGGCGGATCGAGCGGGACCTGCACGACGGCGCGCAGGCGCGACTGGTCGCGATAGGGATGACGCTGGGCACGATCGAGCACCTGATGGACACCGACCAGGCGGCCGCCCGGGAACTGCTCTCCGAGGCGCGGCAGTCCTCGGCCCGGGCGCTCCAGGAGCTGCGGGACCTGGTCCGCGGCATTCACCCGCCGGTGCTCGCCGAGCGTGGACTGGGCGACGCCGTGCGCGCCTTGGCGCTGGACAGCGCCCTGCCGACCGAGGTGTGCGTGAGCCTGCCGGACCGTCCGCCGGCGCCGGTGGAGGCGGCGGCCTACTTCAGCATCTGCGAGCTGCTGGCCAATGCGGCCAAGCACTCCGGGGCGGAGCAGGTGTGGGTGGACATCCTGTACCGGGCCGGGCTCCTGCGGATCACGGTGACGGACGACGGGGTGGGCGTGGCGGATCCGTCCCGGGGCACCGGCCTGCGCGGGATCGAGCGGCGATTGGGTACCTTCGACGGTGTCCTCGCCATCGACAGCACGTCGGGCGGTCCGACCACCATCACCTTGGAGCTGCCGTGCGAGTTGTCCTCGCCGAGGACCTCTACCTCCTTCGCGAAGGCCTGATCCGACTGCTGGAGGCGCACGGTTTCACCATCGCCGCGGCCGTGGAGACGGGCCCCGAACTGCTGGAGGCGTTGCTGACCCACCGGCCAGACGTGGCCGTGGTCGACGTCCGGCTGCCCCCGACGCTCACCGACGAGGGGCTGCAGGCGGCGCTGAAGGCCCGCAAGGAGATCCAGGGCTTGCCGGTGCTGGTGCTGTCGCAGCACGTTCAGCAGCTGTACGCGCGGGAGCTGCTGGCCGACGGCACCGGCGGGATCGGATACCTGCTGAAGGACCGGGTGTTCAACGCCGACCAGTTCATCGACGCGGTCCGCCGGGTGGCGGCCGGCGGAACGGCGATGGACCCGGACGTGATCGCGAAGCTGATGCAGATCACCTCGCGTCGGCCCGGCCCGTTGCTGCGGCTGTCCCCGCGCGAGCGCGAGGTGCTGGAGCTGATGGCCGAGGGCTGCTCCAACTCGGCGATCGCCGCCCGCCTGGCGGTCAGCGACGGGGCGGTGGCCAAGCACATCGCCAACATCTTCACCAAGCTCGAACTGGCCCCCGCCGAGGACGCCAACCGCCGGGTGCTCGCGGTGCTGACCTACCTCAACGGAACGGCCGGGCCGAAGGGCTGACGATCCGCCCGGTCCACGGCGGGCGGGTCGTCAGCCCCGGACGGTGACACGCCAGGCTGCGGAAACGCTGAAACAGGTGTACGAGTAAACTCCGGTGGGCCGAGCCCGGAGGTCGCTCAGCCGTCCGGCGCCCCGACAAGCGGGAACCGGCAGCCGAGGCAGCGTACGGCAGCAGCCGACATCCAGGGGTTGATAGACGTAATGGCACGCCCAACGCTCACCAAGGCCCATCGGGGCCTGCTCGGCCTGGTCGCGGCCGGCGCCTGCATCATCTCGGGCATCGGCTTCGCGGGCTCGTACAACGCGGTGCGCGAACTGGCCCAGGAGAAGGGCTTCGGGGCCTTCTCCTACGCCTTCCCGATCGGCGTCGATGCCGGCATCGTCGTGCTCCTCTCGCTCGACCTGGTACTGACCTGGCTGCGGATTCCCTTCCCGATGCTGCGGCAGACCGCCTGGGTGCTGACCGTCGCCACCATCGCCTTCAACGCGGCCGCCTCCTGGGGCGATCCGCTCGGCATGGGGATGCACGCCGTCATCCCGGTGCTCTTCGTGGTCGTGGTCGAGGCCTCCCGGCACGCGGTCGGCCGGATCGCGGCGATCACGGTCGACCGGCACATGGATTCGGTCCGGATGATGCGCTGGCTGCTCTCCCCGGTGCCGACCTTCAAGCTCTGGCGCCGGATGAAGCTGTGGGAGCTGCGCTCCTACGACGAGGTCGTCCGGCTGGAGCAGAACCGCCTGGTCTACCGGGCGCAGCTGCGCTTCCGGTACGGCCGCGGCTGGCGCCGCTCGGCGCCGATCCAGGCCCTGCTGCCGCTCAAGCTGGCCAAGTACGGGGTGCCGCTGGACCCGGCGCTGTTCGACCGTCTGGACGAGGAGGCGCGCGAGCGCGAGGCCCGGGAGGCTCTGGCGGAGAAGGAGGCACTGGAGCTCCAGCGGCAGGACGGCCGCGCCGCCACGGCCATCGCCCCGGCCGAGGCCGCCGCCCCCGCGGCTCCCGTCGCCGCCGCCCCCGCTTCGGCCCGCTCGGAGCCGGCCCGCTCGGAGCCGGCCCGCTCGGAGCCGGCCCGGCAGGCGCAGCAGATACCGCAGGTCCAGCCCCAATCCCAGGCCCAGGCTCAGACCCACGTCCAGCCCCAGCCCCAGCCCGAACCGGCCGCGGCCCCGGCTCCGGCTCCGGTCGCCGTCGCGCCGATGTCCGCCGAGGTGGCCGCGCCGATGCTGGCGAAGCTGGCAGCCGTCCGGCTGCGTGCCGCGCAGGAGCCGAACGGCGTGGCGGAGGAGGCCCCGCAGCCGCACCGCGAGGAGCTGAACGTGTGGACCGAGCGCCCGGTGCGCACCACGGGCCACCCGTCCGACGCCGCCCCCGGCGGGCGGGTGCCCGGCCAGGCCTCGCCGTGGTTCAAGCCCCCGCGTCCGGTCGCCGAGGAGGCGGGGTTCGCCGCCGAGCCGCAGCCCCGTCACCCGGGGCAGCCCCTTCCGGCTGGGCAGCCCGCTCCGGCCGAGCAGCCCGTCCACGGCGAGCAGTCCGTTGCGGCCGAGCAGCCCCCCGTCCACGACGAGGAGTCCGCGCCGCGCTCGGCCCCGTCCCGGCTGGATCCGGACCTGGCCTATGACGCGCTGGTCAGCTACATGGACAACCACGAGCACCAGCCCGACCCGCAGCGCCTCGCCGAGTGGCTGACCAAGCAGTACGGCGTCACCGGCAACCGTCCGGACGGCTCGGTCCACCCCAAGGACGTCGCCGAGCTCTACCCGCAGCTGCGCGACCGCTACGCCGCCGCCGGGAGGGACTGACCAGGGCCGCCTCGGCCGGACGCTCCGTCGAACGTTCCTCCGTCGAACGCTCCTCCGTCCACCGCTCGGTCGGCCATTGACGCCCGATCCGGCCGGAGCTACCTTCACCTCAACAAATTGTTGAAGTGTTGGTCCGGCGTGGAGGAGTGCGGATGTCGCAGGTCGAGGTCGACGGTAACGGACCGACGGGCGGGGCCTCCTTCTCCGCCGCCGCCCGCGCCGCCGTGGAGGCACTGCTCGCCCCGGTCGACGCCGATCTGGCGCGCCGCTATCCCGGTGACACCGGTACCAGGCAGCCGGTGCACACCGTCTACGTCCCGGCCGACGCCTTCGCCGCCGACACCGTACGGGAGTGGGGCCGCCAGGCTCTGGAGGCCTTCGACACCCACGCCGGCACCCCCGCCGAGCTGGCCCGCGCCCTCGGCCTGGCCGACGACGAGCTGCTCGCCGACGTGCACGCCCGGGTCCGCGCCAAGCTGGAGCGCGAGCCGGTCGAGGACCTGCGGATCGACTTCGAGGACGGCTACGGACCCCGCCCGGACGCCGAGGAGGACGCCGCCGCCGTCCGCGCCGCCGAACTGGTCGCCGCCGCCGTGGCCGAGGGCACCGCGCCGCCGTACCTCGGCATCCGGATCAAGTGTATGGAGGCGGCCGTCCGCGACCGCGGCATCCGCACCCTGGAACTGTTCCTGGCCACCCTGCTGGCCGGCGGCGGCCTGCCGGACGGCCTGGTCCTCACCCTGCCCAAGGTGACCTACGCCGAGCAGGTCACCGCGCTGGTCCGGCTGCTGGAGGACTTCGAGTGCCGCGCCGGGCTGCCCGCCGGCCGGATCGGCTTCGAGATCCAGATCGAGACCACGCAGGCCATCCTCGGCCCGGACGGCCGGGCCACCGTGGCCCGGATGATCGAGGCCGCCGAAGGCCGCGCCACCGGGCTGCACTACGGCACCTTCGACTACAGCGCCTCCTGCGGCGTCAGCGCGGCCCACCAGAGCATGGACCACCCGGTCGCCGACCACGCGAAGGCGGTCATGCAGGTGGCCGCAGCCGGCACCGGCGTCCGACTCTCCGACGGCTCGACCAACGTCATCCCGACCGGCTCCACCGAACAGGTGCACGCCGCCTGGAAGCTGCATCACGACCTGGTCCGCCGCTCGCTGGCCCGCGCCTACTACCAGGGCTGGGACATGCACCCGGCGCACCTGCCGACCCGCTACGTCGCGGTGTACTCCTTCTACCGCGAGGGCCTGGCGGCCGCCGCAGCCCGGCTGGCCGCGTACGTCGCCAAGGCGGGTGGCGACGTGATGGACGAGCCGGCCACCGCCCGGGCGCTCAGCGGCTACCTGCTGCGCGGCCTGGACTGCGGCGCCGTCGACCCGGCCGAGGTCACCGCGCTGACCGGCCTGGACCGCGCCCGGCTGGACGCCCTGGCCGGGCGCTGACCCCGCGACCGGCCGACGAAGCCCGGCCAGGGCCTAGGCTGGCGGTGCCGCCCCGGGACGCCCGGGGTGTGCGCCGCCAGCCGTCGCCGTTTCCGGGAGAACCACCGCGTCATGTCCGCCACGCCGGAACCGACCGCCAGGCCGTACCTCACCATCCGGCGGGCCGGCAGCCACGAGACCGAGATCAAGAAGTCCCGGTTCATCTGCCACCTCGCCCGGGTCGCCGACGAGGAGGAGGCGCAGGCCTTCATCGCCGGCATCCGCAAGCAGTACTGGGACGCGCGGCACAACTGCACCGCCTTCGTGGTCGGCGACGAGCAGCGTCGCGAACGCTCCAGCGACGACGGCGAGCCCGGCGGCACCGCCGGGGTGCCGATGCTGGAGGTGCTGCGCCGGCGCGGCCTGACCGACACCGCCGCCGTGGTGACCAGGTACTTCGGCGGCATCAAGCTCGGCGCGGGCGGCCTGGTGCGGGCGTACGGCAACGCGGTGTCCGAGGCGGTGGACGAGATCGGTCTGCTGGAGCGGCGGCCGGTGGCCCTGCTCGCGGTGACGGCCGACCACGTGCGCGCCGGGCGGGTGGAGAACGACCTGCGGGCGGCCGGCTACACGGTGAGCGACCTGGCCTACGAGCCGGCCGGGGTGCGGATCGAGGTGGGCGTGCCGCAGCCGGAGGTGTCGGCCTTCCACGCCTGGCTGGCCGAGGCGACCGGCGGTACCGCCGTCGCGGTCCCGGCCGGCCGGACGTACGTCGAGGTGCCGGTCTGATGCCGGAGCAGGCGGGCGGCGGCGCTTTCGGCCACCTATTCGGCCAGATCGCGGCCGATCCGTTTCGGAGCCTTGCGGGGCGTGCCTAGCCTGGTCCGGTCGTCGAGCAGGAAGCCGCCCCGAGATGCCCGTCGTCCAGACCGTCACCCTGCCGCCGGGGGCCAGCACCGGCTGGCACTACCACCCGGGCCGGGTGGACGTGGTGGTGCTGTCCGGGACGCTGACCCGGACCCTGCACGACGGCCGGGTCGAGGTCAGCCGGGCCGGGGACTCGCTGGTCGAGGAGGCCGGACCGGTCCACGTCCACGTGGGGCGCAACCTCGGGGACGAGCCCGTGGTGCTGATCGCGAGCTACGCCGCCCCGGCCGGTTGCCCGTTGGCGGTGCCGGTCGCGGAGCCCGCGTGGAGTCGCAGTGGCGCCCGGCCCGCCGAGGCCTGACCTGCTGAGGCCTGACCAGGGCTGCTCCGGCTCTGTCACCCGTGCCCCGTCGCCCGTCGCCCGCCGTCCGCCGTCCGGCGACGAGGGGGCGGGCCCGGGAGCCGCGCCACGCGGTGCACGGCTTGAGCAGATTCACCCGAACGTATTGACGTGGCCCGGAGTTGGAACTTCCGCTCCGGGCCGTGGCGTTTCCTGGGCAAGGATCCGGCCGAACCGGACGAATAACCCATCGATGGAGGACACCAGACCCCACCCCGCACCACGGAGGTATGCGCATGACCTCAGACCGCTTTTCGTCGCCCGCCGGCGCCGACCTGACCGGCCCCGCGACGCCCTACCGGATGACCGTCACCACCACCCTCCCGCACCGCGAGGCCGTCGCCCTGGCCGACGAGCAGCTCGCCGCCTGGCTGAAACAGGAAGGCTGCGAGGAGCCCCCGCCGGCTCCCCGTGCCCTCACCGGGCCGCCCCCGGCCGGACCGGCCTCGACGGGGACGGCTCCAACCCGACCGAAACCGCCCGAACTGACGCCCCCTGGGCTGACGACGTCCGGACCGGCGCAGCCCCGATCGGCCCCCGCCGCCGAGCGACTGCGCCTGGGCGACCGCGTCCTGCTCGACCGCGACCAGGGCCCGCTGCGCGGCGGCCCGGCCGCCGGCCGCTACGACCGCCGGCGCCTGCGCACCCCGACCCCGCACGGCACCCAGCAGCTCACCCTGACCGTGGCCACCGCGGCCGACGGCCCCACCTGGGTCCGGCTGGAGGCCGAGACGCACAGCACCGGCAACGGCGTGCGGACGCCCTGCCGGGTGCCGGTGCCCGAACTCGCCCGTACCCTCCTGCCGCTGCTCGACGCCACCGACGGCCCGGCCGCCGTCCACCCGGCCCCCCGGGTGATCACCGCCGGCGAGGTCGACGGCCTGATCGACGAGCTCTGCGACCCGGAGCGCAGGCTGCCCGTCGTGGTCGCCAGCGTCCCGGTGAACCTCCCGCTCGACCGCTGGGTCGAGGACGTCGTCCGCCCGCTCTGCCACCAGCTGCCCGGCCTGGCCACCGCCTACGTCCTGGACCCGGGCGCCCGGACCGGGTTCAACGTCGCGCTGGAGTACCACAGCGTCTACGGCGGAGCGGTGCGCACCTACCTGCCCGAGGTGGACCCCGCCTCCCGGTGCGACGGCGCCCGGCACCCGGTGCTCGCCCGGGGGCGAATAGAGCAGGACCTCCGCCGCGCGGCCGGGCTGCTCGCCCGCGAGCCGCGCCGGCTCGCCGCCGACCTGCCGCTGCCGCCCACGCTGGCGGCCGTCCCGGTGCTGCGGGTCGCCCCGGCGCCGCCCCGCGCGGCCGTCAGCCCGGCCGGGGACCAGGCCGCCGCCCGCGCCGAGCTGGCCGCGCTCGTCCGGGAGGAGCAGCAGGACCGCGCCGAGCAGCAGGCCAGGGCCGACGAGCTGGAGCGGGTCCGGCGCACCCTGCGCCACGAGCGCCGGGACAACCGCGTGGGTCGGGACAGCCGGGACAAGCAGGACGGCCGCGAGGGTCATGAGGGCCGCGACCGTCCGGAGCTCCGCGAGCGCCACGACGGCCGGGACGGCCACGTAAGGGCCGGCTCCCGCGCCCTCACCGGGCGCCACTGCATCCTCCAGGGCACCGCCGGGCACTTCGCCGCCAAGCCGTCCGCCCGGCCCGGAAAACCGGAGACCTTCACCGAACTCATGGCCAGGATCGACGAGTTCACGCTGCTGACCTTCACCGGTGACCAGAAGAACGCGCTCGCCCTGGACGGGCTCCGGTGCTCCGGCGCGGGCTGGGCCCGGCTCGCCTGGGACGGGCTGACCGCCCTTCAGGAGTACGCCGAGGCGGCGGTCCGCGGCGCGGCCGGCGGCGACTTCAAGCAGTGGTGCGAGCACACCCCGGAGGGCTGCCACCACTTCCCGCCCCGCAAGGCGGTGCGCGGGGAGTCCCGGACGGTGTTCAGCCACACCAAGTGGAAGCGCGAACGGATGCTGCCCGTCCCGGAGAGCGTGGACGCCTCCCGGCGCGCCTTCATGGGCGCACACCTGCGGATCGGCGGCGGCCGTACCGCGCCTCGGCTGCACTACCTGGACGACTGCTCGGGCAGTGGCCGGATCTATGTCGGCTACATCGGCCTGCACCTGACCAACACCCGGACCAACTGAGAGGCTGGGCTGACCACTGCCGCCCGTTCGGTGGACAATGTCCGGCAGGGGCGGGCCGCAGGGTCGCCGGCCGCCCCGGGCAGGCGCCGGACGAGCATGGGGGAACGACGACCGATGCAGCACTCAGCAGACGGCCAGCCCGACGGCACCGCCACCGTCCAGTTCCCCCGGCCGGGCTTCCTCGCCTCGGTCTTCAGAGAGTTCAACACCGACCAGGGCCAAGGTCAGGGCCTGAACCCGGACGCCGCCGACCCCGGCCCGGCCGCCCCCGGTACGCCCGATGACGGCATGCCCGATGACGGCGCGTCCGGTGGTGGAGGGTCCGGCGATGGTGCGTCCAGCGGCGGCCCGGCCGAGCCCGAGGAGTCCATCGCCGCCCACGGCCGGGCCGCCGCCCTGACCCACCACCGCACGCTCACCGTTCAGGCCGAGCACGACCGGCTGGCCGACCTGCTCCGGCGGGCCGCACTGCCCGTCTCGGCCATGGACTTCGAGAGCCAGCTGCGCCACTACGAGCCCCGCCCCTACCCGGCCGACGGGCCGGAGACCGGCAGCGAGGCCGAGCCCCGCTGGGCGGACTTCGCGCCCGCCGGGTCGGCCACCGCCGACCCCGACGGCGCCCCGGCCCGTCGCCTGCTCGACTCCGGTTACCAGCGCGAGCTCGCCCAGGCCCGGCTGGCCCACCAGCGTTCCCTGCGGGAGTGGCGCACCCGCCGGGCCGAGGCCGACAACCCGGCCGCAGACGAGTCCCGGCGCGTCCACGAGGCGGCCGAGGAGGCCCGGGCCCGAGCCGTGCGCGAGTACAACGAGAGCTTGGAGGAGTGCCGACGGGCCTACCGGCTGTCCGAGCCGGCCGCCGTGGAGTCACTGCTGGAGCGGGCGCTCGCCGCGGCCGAGACCGCCACCCAGGACCTGCCCGCCCCCTGCCGGGCGGTCTTCCGCCCGCTCACCCGTACCGCCGTGCTGGACCTCGACCTGCCGCCGCTCGACCTGGTGCCCTCGCTCACCGGCTACCGGCTCGCCCCGGACGGCGATATCGTCCCGGTCCCGCGCCCGCCGGCGGACCGGGCCACCGACTATCTGCGCCTGGTCGCCCGGCTCGCCCTGCGCGCCCTCCAGGCCGCCGACGCCGTCGACACCGACGAGATACTCGCGGGCGTCGTGCTCAACGGCTGGCTGCGCGAGCCCGGCACCGCCGAGCCGCTGTGCTTGGTCAGCGTGGACGCCGACCGCGACGCACTGGCCCGCACCCGGCTGCTGCCGCCCGCCACCCCGTACGAGGAGCGCGACGACGAAGGCGTCTACGCCGACGCCGAGCAGGACGAGGCGCTCGTCCGGCTGCGCCAGCTCGGCGCCGCCGTCACCCCGGACCCGTACGGCCGCGTGGGCGTGCAGCCCGCCGCGCAGGCGGGTGCCGCCGTACCGGCCGCACCCGACCTGTCCGCCAACGAGTTCGCCCAGTTGGTGCGCGACCTGCTCACCCGCGGCGGGCTCGCCGAGTGGAGCGTGCGGCTGCGCGGCCCGGCTGGACTGGTCGCCACCGGCGAGGGGGCCCCGGGCAGTGCGCTGCCCGGCCGCTGGGTGGTCTGGGCCTCCCGGGGCGCCGCGCCGGTCAGCGCGGAGGAGATCGTCACCCTGGCCGAGGCCGTTCAGGAGGAGTCCGCCGAGCGCGGCCTGCGGCTGACCACCGGCCGCTTTGCCGACGAGGCCCTCGACCTCACGGGCGAGGAGAGCCACCGGCACATCCACCTGGTCGACGGCGACGGCGTGAGCGAACTCGCCCGCACCCACCTCGGCCTGCCCCTCGCCGCCGGCCGCTGACCCCACCTCCGGTCCCCGCCCCACCCCCGTCCCCGTCCCCGTCTTCGCAGCTCACCCCGACGGACCGCCCGGCGGGCGCGCCCCCGCACCCGACCCGAGGCTGGGGAACGGGCACCGGCGGAGCAGCGGCACCCCGGGCGATCACCGTCGAACGGTCGTCCGATACGGTCGGCGGTCGGCCCGGCCACGGGCGGACCCCAGGGGGAGAGGAATGGGCAGAGCGCCCGGCAGACCACACGGCGGCACCCGCCAGCGCCCGCACGGCGGATCGACCCACCCGGAGGCGGCCCGGTGACCGCCGTCCTGGTCGCCGCCGGGGCGTTCCTGATGACCCTGATCGGCGGCTTCGTCGCCCAGCGAACCGGCGACCGCCGCCACCTCGTGCTCGGCTTCGCCGCCGGCCTCATGCTCGGCGTGGTCGCCTTCGACCTGCTGCCCGAGGCCATGCGCCAGGCACCGGACGAGGTGCACGGCGTGCCGCAGGCGCTGCTGATGTTCGCGGTCGGCTTCCTCACCATCCACGTGGTCGAACGAGCGGTCGCCATCCACCGCGGTCACGAGAGCGAGTACGCCGAGCACACCCACGGCCACCAGCACGCGCACGCCCACCACGCCGGGCGCCAGGGCGTCGGCCTGACCGCCGCGCTGGCCCTGGTCGGGCACAGCGTGATGGACGGCTTCGCGATCGGCGCCGCCTTCCAGGCCGGCACCACGGTCGGAACGGTCGTCGCCATCGCCGTCGTCGCCCACGACTTCGCCGACGGCTTCAACACGTACACGATCACCCGGCTCTACGGGAACAACCGGCGGCGGGCGCTGACGCTGCTCGCGGCGGACGCGCTGGCCCCGGTGTCCGGCGCCGCGATCACCCTGGCCTTCACCATCCCCGAGCACCTGCTCGGCCTCTACCTCGGCTTCTTCTCCGGGTTCCTGCTCTACCTGGCGACCTCCGACATCCTCCCGGAGGCCCACAGCCCGCACCCCTCCCGCAGCACCCTGCTCTGCACCGTCGCCGGGGTGGGGTTCATGTGGCTGGTGATCGGCCTCGCCACCTAGGGGCAGGGCAGGCCGGGACGGGCCGGGACGGGGTCTAACGCGGCGGGCCGCCCAGCGCAGCCGACCGCTCCCGCATCACCGCGCTGCGCCCGGGGGCGCCGTCCGCGGTGGTGGACCGGCTGCGAGGAAGCGGGCCTCGGCGGCGCGCAGCACTCGCAGCAGCACTTCCTGCTCGTCGGGACCGACCTCGCCGAAGTACTCCTGGGCCACCTCGTGCCGGACCTGCCCGATCCGTTCCACCGCTGCGCGGCCCGCCTCGGTCAGCAGGATCCGGACCGCCCGCCGGTCGGCCGGATCGGGCCTGCGCTCGACCAGGCCGGCCTCCTCCAGTGCGTCGACCACGGTGGTCGCCGAGCGCGGGGCGATGTGCAGCCGCTCGGCGAGGTCGCTCAGCCGCATCGCGCGGTCCGGCAGCTCGCAGCCGGGCGCGTGGGCCAGGGTGTTCAGCGCCCGGGCCTGGCCGGGGGTGATGCCGTACGGCTCCAGCCGCCATCCGGTCTGCCGACGGATCCGCTTGATCGCCCTGGTCATCGTGTCGGCCAGCTCGGCGGCGGTGTCCGAGGCCGCGTCCGAGGCGGTGGTGTCCGAGGCGGTCTCCTCGGCAGGGGTGCCGGGCGGGCCGGGGGAGGGGTCCGCCGGGTCGGTCGGCGTGGTGGTCATCGGCGGTCTCCTCGGCAGGCGTCCGCCCCAGGGTATCGGCCGGTCCGGGGCCGGCGGCCGACAGCGGACGGCACCCGGAGAAAAATGTTGAGCTTGGCTCAGTACCTGGGTTAGCGTAGCCCCAACTGAGGGGACCCTAAGTTCCCTCCCCGGATCCTGGAGGGCCCGTGCCCCGCTCCGAAGCCCGCGTCACCACCGACCGCCCCACCCGCTACGCCAAGCAGCTCGCCGCCCACATGGGCCGCAAGATCGAGGCCACCTTCTCCGAGGAGACCGGCCGCGGCACCCTGGTCTTCGGCGCCGGCACCGCCACCCTGGAAGCCCGGCCCGACGCGCTGCTGCTCACCGTCGAGGGCGAGCGGGAGAACCTGCCCGGTCTGGAGGACGTCGTCGGCCGCCACCTCGTCCGCTTCGGCGCCCGCGACGAACTCGTCATCGAATGGCACCGCGACAACGGCGAGACCGGCCTCGTTCACCGCAACGACGACCCCGAGGCCTGACCGCCGCCGCCCCCGCCGCCCGGCCGGGGCAGCCACCGGGCCAGCCCCCACAGCACCAGGGCGGCCAGGCACCAGCTGGCCACCACGTCCAGCAGCCAGTGGAAGTCGCTCCACACCAGCCCCGCGCCGACGCCCACCGCCAGCAGCACCGTGCCCGCCGTCAGCAGGCGCGCCGCCCACGGCCCCGCCACCCGCACCAGCAGCAGCGCCGCCACCCCGTACGAGAGCGACGCGGTGGCGGTGTGCCCGGACGGGTACCAGCCCCACTGCCCCGGCGTCAGCGGATCACCGAGCGGGCCCGGCCGGGCGAACGCCGCCTTGGCCGGCACCACCAGCAGCGGGATCAGTCCGGCGGTCAGCGCCGCCACCGGCAGCGGCAGCCACCAGCGCCCCGCCGCCCCCGTCCGGCGCCACCGCCACGCGGCCAGCACGCCGGCCGCCAGCAGCACCGGGATCGCGGGCACGCTGTCGCCCAGGTCGGACAGGACCTGGCCCAGCTGGTCCAGCAGCACGCTGGGGTGGTCCCGGTGGGCGCTCCGGACGGCTCCGCGGACCGCGCGGTCCCATCCGAGCAGCGGGCCGTCCGCCGCCACCTGCCACGACACCAACAACAGGACGACCACCGCCGTCAGCGGCACGGCCACCGAACGGGCCACCCGGCCCGGAACGCCGGACAGCCGCCCCGGAGCAGGGGGGAGAGCTCCGGGGCGGCTCTGATGATCGCCGTTCCGTGCGCCCCGGGGGGTGTGGGTCGGACGGTCGGTCGATCGGTCTTCGGTGGGCGCCACCCCTCCCGGGGCGGCCTGGTTGTCCTCGCGGCACGCATGCGGACCCGCCGCCGGGGGCGACCCCGCAAGCGGCTCCGCCCATGGCTGCGGCTCGCTGTTCATCGGTGATGACACTACGTCAACAGCCCTTCCGCGCCGAGCGCCTTCAGCGATTCCCCACATCATCTTCACCCCGCCCCGGGCGGCCCTCCGGGAGCCCCGACGACCTGGCCCGACCGGGCGTCGGGCCCGTCCGACCGGCCGGTGACAACCGAACGGCCCGCGAGGACCAGAGGTCCCCACGGGCCGTTCAGCGCTGTCCGGACAACCCTCCGGAGGGGGTTCGCGACCCGACGGGCGACACCGCTCAGACGGCGGTGAAAGCGCCCTCCAGGATGTCCAGGCCCTCGGCCAGGAGGTGCTCCGCGATGACCAGCGGCGGCAGGAAGCGCAGCACGTTGCCGTAGGTGCCGGCGGTCAGCACCACCAGGCCCTCGGCGTGGCAGGCCTTCGCGATGGCCGCGGTGGCCTCCGCGTTCGGCTCCTTGCCGCCCGGCTTCACCAGCTCGACGGCGATCATCGCGCCGCGGCCGCGGATCTCGCCGATGATGTCGAACTTCTCCTGCATCGCCCGCAGGCGGCCCAGCATGATCTCGCCGATCCGCTGCGCCTTGCCGTTGAGGTCCTGCTCCTTCATCGTCTCGATGGCGCCCAGCGCGGCCGCACAGGCCACCGGGTTGCCGCCGTAGGTGCCGCCCAGGCCGCCCGCGTGCGCGGCGTCCATGATCTCGGCGCGACCGGTCACCGCCGCCAGCGGCAGACCGCCGGCGATGCCCTTCGCGGTGGTGATCAGGTCCGGGACGATGCCCTCGTCCTCGCAGGCGAACCACTGGCCGGTACGGCAGAAACCGGTCTGGATCTCGTCCGCGACGAACACGATGCCGTTCGCCTTCGCGTACTCCACGATCGCCGGCAGGAAGCCCTTGGCCGGCTCGATGAAGCCGCCCTCGCCCTGGATCGGCTCGATGATGATCGCGGCGACGTTCTCGGCGCCGATCTGCTTGTTGATGATCTCGATCGCCTGCGCGGCGGCCTCGGCGGCGCAGTTCTCCGCACCCGTCAGCCAGCGGTACGGGTAGGCCACTGGCACCCGGTAGATCTCCGGGGCGAACGGGCCGAAGCCCTGCTTGTACGGCATGTTCTTCGCCGTCAGGCCCATGGTCAGGTTCGTACGGCCGTGGTAGCCGTGGTCGAACACCACGACGGCGGTGCGCTTGGTGTAGGCGCGGGCCACCTTCACCGCGTTCTCGACCGCCTCGGCGCCCGAGTTGAACAGCGCGGTGCGCTTGTCGTGGTCACCCGGGGTCAGCTCGTTCAGCTGCTCGGCGACCGCCACGTAACCCTCGTACGGGGTCACCATGAAGCAGGTGTGGGTGAAGGCGGCCAGCTGCTCGCTCGCCTTCGCCACCACGGCCTCGGCGCTGTTGCCGACGTTCGTCACGGCGATGCCGGAGCCGAAGTCGATCAGCGAGTTGCCGTCCACGTCCTCCAGCACGCCGCCGTTGGCACGGGACACGTACACCGGCAGGGTGGTGCCGACACCGGCCGCCACCGCACCCAGCTTGCGGGCCTGCAGCTCCTGCGACTTCGGACCGGGGATCGCAGTGACCAGGCGGCGCTCCTGCGGGAGCGGCGTTGCGGCGCTCATGGGGTTCTCCAGACTTCTCGGCTCGGTGCTTCGCAGGCTACGGCCGCCCTCCCCGGCCGGGCATGCGCCACTCGGTAGCACTGAGCCGTCCGACTTGTCCGGCACGGCCAGCGCGGGTGGTGCGACTGCCAGCAGGCCCCGCTCCACTACATTGAGCGCGGGCGTGTCGCCGGTACGGCGGCATGGGTATGGCGGCACCGACGGCGATCGGGCCGGGCGGGCGAGGGAGCGGGGCCGTACATGGCGCACGACGGGGCACACCACCACACCGATCGGACCACCACCGGACCCCCGGCCCCCATGCCCCGCCAACGGCCCGGCACCCGCACCGACGGGGCCCCCGCCTTCGACCTCCCCACCTGGGCCGCGGCCCCGCGCCCGGAAGCCGAACCCGGCGTCTACCGGCTGGGCTACCGCCCGCTCGACCCGGAACGGGCGGAGGCGGCCCAGGTCGCGGCCTGGCCGCTGCTCCTGCGGGCGGGACTCAACGCGGTGGTGGGGTGGTTGGTCTACGTCTACGGTGTCGAACTCGCGGAGGCCGGGACGACGATGATCGGCGTCCTCCCGTCGAAATCGGCGCTGGTGGCGACGTCGGTCGTCCTCACCTTGAACGTCCTGGTGATCGGCGTTGTCATCAAGCTCTTCGGCCGGATGGGCCGTTGGCCCGAGGTGTGGCGGCGGTACGTGTCGCCGTTGTTGTCGCGGGCGGTGACGCAGGAGCAGCCCGCCGAGGAGGGCGTGGCGGTGGCCCAGGTGGTGCGGCGGCTGGACCCGTGGGGCGGGCTGCGGCAGGGCGGGGCGGCCGAGGCGGCGGGGCGGCTGGAGGGGGAGGCGGTCGGGGACGTCGACTACGTGCGGATCCAGCGGGCGTGGGAGTCGGCGCAGGCGGATCCGGCGTTCGTGCCGGCCTTCGTCGAGCAGGTGGTGGCGCGCGGTGGGGCGGCCTTCGCGCACCCTTCGGAGTCGCGGGAGCTGGCGGACCGGGCTGAGCGGCACGATCTGCTGCTGGGCCAGGTCTGCCTGGGGACGGCCCAGGACGTGCCGAAGAACCCGCTGAGCCATCGGGCGGCCGGGTTCGCGCTGGATCCGGCGGTGCTGGGCACGTCGCTGCTGGCGGTGGGTCCGGCGGGGACGGGGAAGACGGCGCGGCTGGCGCGGCCGGTGGCGGAGGCGTTGTGTCTGCAGGCGCTGGCCGGTACCGCGTGTGTGGTGGTGGTGGGGGCGGCGGACGCGGATCTGGGCCCGGACGCCTGGTACGACGTGGTGATCGCGCCCGGTGATCCGGCGTCGGTGTACGGGCTGGACCTCTACGGTGCGGCGCAGGATCCGGACGAGGCGGCCGCCCGGCTGGCCGAGGCGCTGCTGCCGGACGAGTTGACGGCGCGCGCGGAGAACGCCCGGACGGCGCTGCAGCAGGTGGTGGGCCCGTTCTACGCCGCGTACGCCCGCTATCCGGGGGTGCGGGAGCTGCGGGCGCTGCTGGCCGGTGAGCCGGACGTGCTGGCGGCTCTGGTGAAGGCGCTCGGGGTGGCGGGCCGGCTGGCCGTGTACGAGCGGGACCTGGAGCACCGGGAGCGTCAGCGCGGCCGGGCGGACGATCCCGGGGCGCTGCTGGCGGACCGGCTGGCGCTGCTGGACCGGCCGGCCTTCGAGGGCGCCTTCGCGACGGACGGCACGGGGCGGCCCCCGTTCGCGATGCGGGTGCTGGACCATCCGTTGCGGGTACGGGTGAAGTTGCCGGAGCGCAGCCATCCGGAGGCCGCGCGGATGCTGTCCCGGTTGGTGGTGGGTCAGTTCGTGCAGGCGGCGGGGGCCCGTACGGACCGTTCGCTGTTCGCCGGCCTGGTGGTGGACGACGCCTCGGCGGCGCTGGACGCGACCGCTGTGCGCGGGGTGCAGCGGATGCGGGGGGTGAACGCGGGCGCGGTGCTGCTGCTGCGCACGCTGGTGGATCTGCCGGAGGCGCTGCGGGCGCCGTTGTTCGGCGCGGTCGGCTGCCGGATGGCGTTCCCGGGGATCGCGCCGTGGGACGGCCGGCTGTTCTCGGAGGCCTGGGGGACGCACCTGGTGCAGGAGACCGCGGTGACCCACACGCCCGACACCTCGGGTGGCGTGGTGCGGCGGGCCGGGCGGTTGGGGCGGCGGGCGTTGTCGGGGACGGCGGCGCAGACGGAGTCGGTGACGACGCGGGACGTGGAGCGCCTGCGCTGGTCGCCGTCGGATCTGGCGCACGCGCTGCCGGCGGGGCACGCGGTGGTGTCGTTGACCGCGGTGTCGGGGGAGCAGGTGCCGCCGTTGCTGGTGGATCTTCGGGGCTGACGGGGCTGACGGGGCGCGGGGCGGAAGCTCGCCTTCACGGTGGATTCGGCAGTGCCGGTTGTCCGGAGCGTCCATAATGAGGGGGAGAGACTCTCACTTGTCCCATTGCCCTCTCCTCGCCCGGCCGCAACGGCGCGGTCAGGTCGATCCCCCGAAGGTGCCATGCCCCCCACACTCGCCTCCGTTGTCCGTAACAGTTCGCTCCATCTGACGGTCCTCGCCGGCGCGGATCACCTGGAGCGGCCGGTCCGCTGGGTGCACACCAGCGAGCTGGACGACCCGACGCCGTTCCTGGAGGGTGGCGAGCTGCTGCTCACCACCGGGATCAAGCTGGGCCGTACGGCGGCCCAGTTGCAGGCGTACGTGCACCGGCTGGCCGATGCCGGGGTGGTGGGGCTGGGCCTGGGGGTGGGGCTGTCGCACACGGAGGTGCCGCAGCCGCTGGTGGACGCGGCCGCGCAGCGGGGGCTGCCGCTGCTGCGGGTGCCGGAGCCGACGCCGTTCATCGCGATCAGCAAGGTGGTGTCGGCGGCGCTGGCCGCGGAGCAGTACGAGGCGGTGACGACCTCCTTCGAGGCGCAGGAGGAGTTGACCCGGGCCGCGCTGGGCAAGGACGGCACGACGGCGGTGGTGCGCCGGCTGGCGGCCCGGCTGGGCGGCTGGGCGGCGCTGTACGACGGGTCGGGGGCGCTGTCGGTGGTGGCGCCGGACTGGGCGGCGCGCCGGGCGGGGCGGCTGGCGGCGGAGGTGGACCGGCTGCGCCGGCGTCCGGCGCCGTCGAGCGCCGCGTTGCAGGGGCGGGCGCCGGGGATCGACACGGCGGACGAGGACTACGTGGTGGTCCAGTCGCTGGGGGCGGACCGGCGGGCCCGGGGCTTCCTGGCGGTGGGCACCGAGGACCGGATCACCCCGACCGAGCGGTACGTGCTGAACGCGGCGGTGGCGCTGCTGACCCTGACGCTGGAGCGTTCGCGCGAGCTGCGCCAGGCCGAGGAGCGGATGGGCGCGGCGCTGCTGCGGATGGTGCTGGCGGGCGAGGTGGCGACGGCCCGCCAGGTGGCGCTGGGGCTGTTCGGCGGTATGCCGGAGGGGACGATACGGGTTCTGGTGGCCGGTGCCGGGCCGAACGCGGAGGCCGCGGAGGCGCTCGGGGAGCTGGGCGACCGGGCCGAGCAGGCGGGCGCCCGGGTGGGCGAGAAGCTGCTGGTGGCGCGGGAGGACGGCGCGCACGGGGCGCGGCTGATGGTGCTGGCGCTGGACAACGGGGCGGTGCACCGGGCCTGTCTGGGCGTGGTGGAGGAGCACGAGGGCCTGTCGCTGGGCGTGTCGGCGCCGGCCGCGCTGGAGGATGCGGGGACGGCGCACGCGCAGGCCGAGCGGGCGCTGGCGGTGGCGCTGCGCGGTGGCCGGCGGTCGGTGGACCACGAGGAGGTCGGCGCGGGGTCGCTGCTGCCGCTGCTCGGCGAGGACGCGGTGACGGCGTTCGCCGAGGGGCTGCTGCGGCCGCTGCGCGAGCACGACCGGACGGCCCGCGGCGATCTGGTGGCCTCGCTGCGGGCGTGGCTGTCCCGGCACGGGCAGTGGGACGCGGCGGCGGCCGATCTCGGGGTGCACCGGCACACGCTGCGCTACCGGATGCGGCGGGTCGAGGAGCTGCTGGGGCGTTCGCTGGACGACACCGACGTGCGGATGGAGCTGTGGCTGGCGCTGCGCTCCGGCGAGGAGTAGGTCGCACCCTGGCCGCACCGGGGCCGTCCGGGCTGTGCCCGGGCGCGGCTTGGCCCGGGAGGCCCTGGACGGGATGGAGCAGCGTCGGGGGCGAACGCTCCGAGTCGGCCAATCCGGTCGGTGCGCCGCCCCACCTACCCTCGGGTTCGGGTCCCACACCCGTGGGCCCGATGACGACGAGGAGAGGGCCGGTACCACGGTGACCACCACGTACGATTTCTGGCTGGCCGGCCGACGGGCGAGCGGCGACGCCGACTTCGAGGTGCACAACAGCTGGGACGGCCGTCTGGTCGGCAAGGTGAGCATCCCGACCGAGGCCCAGGTCGAGGAGGCGCTGGACGCCGCCGTCGCCGCGCTGCCGGTCTTCGCCGCCACCCCGGCGCACGTCCGCTCCGCCGCGCTGGACCACGTGGCCAAGCGCCTGGCCGAGCGCACCGAGGAGCTCGCCCAGCTGATCACCGCGGAGAACGGCAAGCCGATCAAGTGGGCCCGTGGTGAGGTCGGCCGCGCGGTGTCGGTCTTCCGCTGGGCGGCCGAGGAGGCCCGCCGGACCAACGGCGAGACGATGCGGCTGGACACCGACCCGGGCGGCGTGGGCCGTTTCGCGGTGGTGCGCCGCTTCCCGCGCGGTGTGGTGCTGGGGATCGCCCCGTTCAACTTCCCGCTGAACCTGGTCGCCCACAAGGTCGCCCCGGCGATCGCGGTCGGTGCCCCGATCATCCTGAAGCCGGCCCCGGCGACGCCGCTGTCGGCGATGGTGCTGGGCGAGATCCTGGCCGAGACCGACCTGCCGGCCGGTTCGTGGAGCATCCTGACGGTGCCGAACGACCGGATGCCGGCGCTGGTGCAGGACGAGCGCCTGCCGGTGATCTCGTTCACCGGTTCGGACAAGGTCGGCTACCAGATCATGGACTCGGTGCCGCGCAAGCACTGCACCCTGGAGCTGGGCGGCAACGCCGCGGCCGTGGTGCTCGCCGACTGGTCCTCGGAGGCCGACCTGGACTGGGCGGCCACCCGGATCGCGATGTTCGCCAACTACCAGGGCGGCCAGTCCTGCATCTCGGTGCAGCGCGTGATCGCCGACGCGTCGGTGTACGACGCGCTGGTGGAGAAGGTCGTGGCCAAGGTCAAGGCGCAGGTCACCGGTGACCCGAACGACGACGCGACGGACGTCGGCCCGCTGGTGGACGAGAACGCCGCGAAGCGGGTGGAGTCCTGGGTGGACGACGCGGTCGCCAAGGGCGCCAAGGTGCTCGCCGGCGGGGGCCGCGAGGGTGCGACCTACGCGCCGACCGTGCTGGCGGAGCTGCCCGCGGACGCGATCCTGGCCAAGGCCGAGGTGTTCGGCCCGGTCCTGTCGCTGCACCGGGTGGACGGCGTGGACGAGGCCTTCGCGGCCGTCAACGACTCGGCGTTCGGCCTGCAGGCGGGCGTGTTCACGCACGACCTGCAGACCGCGTTCCGTGCCCACCGGGAGCTGGAGGTCGGCGGTGTGATCATCGGCGACGCGCCGTCCTACCGCGCCGACCAGATGCCGTACGGCGGCGTCAAGGACTCCGGTGTCGGCCGTGAGGGCGTCCGGTACGCGATGGACGACTACACGGTCGAGAAGGTCCTGGTCCTCAGCGGCCTCGACCTCTGAGCGAACCCGTGAGTGAAGGGCCCGGTCCGGTGACCGGGCCCTTCGCCCGTTCCGGGGCCAGGTCGGCCCAGCCGCGCTGTCCGTCCGCGACGGAGACGGCCTCCTCGACCGTGGCGTCGCCGGCGAGCAGCCGTGCGAGCTTCGGCGCGATCTGCCCGTGGCCCCCGGCGATGACGGTGCGCATGGCTCCGACGGCAGCCCGGGGCGCGGGGCGGCGTCCTGCCGGGAGGCGTCCTGCGCGGGGCCCCGGGCAGGACACAATGGGCGCATGACTTCGCTCGCCCACCCGCAGCTGCGGTTCACGCCCACCGTGCAGGACCCTTCCGGCCCCCGGGAGCTGGTGATCCTCGGTTCGACCGGGTCGATCGGCACCCAGGCCATCGACGTGGTGCTCCGCAACCCGGACCGGTTCCGGGTGGTCGCCCTGTCGGCGGCCGGCGGCCGGGTGGAGCTGCTCGCCGAGCAGGCGCTGCGGCTGGGCGTGCACACGGTGGCGGTGGCGGACCCGGCGGCCGAGCCGGCGCTGCGCGCGGCGCTGGCGGCGAAGGCGGCGGGCGCTGCGCTGCCGACGGTGCTGGCGGGGCCGGACGCGGCGACCGAGCTGGCCGCGATGGAGTGCCACTCGGTGCTGAACGGCATCACCGGGTCGATCGGGCTGCGGCCGACGCTGGCCGCGCTGAGGGCGGGCCGGGTGCTGGTGCTGGCCAACAAGGAGTCGCTGATCGTCGGCGGCCCGCTGGTGAAGGCGGTGGCGCGGCCGGGGCAGATCGTGCCGGTGGACTCCGAGCACGCGGCGCTGTTCCAGGCGCTGGCGGGCGGCACCCGGGCCGAGGTCCGCAAGCTGGTGGTGACGGCCAGCGGCGGTCCGTTCCGCAACCGGACGCGTGAGCAGCTGGCCGGGGTGACGCCGCAGGACGCGCTGGCGCACCCGACCTGGGCGATGGGCCCGGTGGTCACGATCAACTCGGCGACCCTGGTGAACAAGGGCCTGGAGGTGATCGAGGCGCACCTGCTGTACGACGTGCCCTTCGACCGGATCGAGGTCGTGGTCCATCCGCAGTCGGTGGTGCACTCGATGGTGGAGTTCACCGACGGTTCGACGCTGGCGCAGGCCAGCCCGCCGGACATGCGGATGCCGATCGCGCTGGGTCTGGGCTGGCCGGAGCGGGTGCCGGACGCCGCCCCCGGCTGCGACTGGACCAAGGCCGCTACCTGGGAGTTCTTCCCGCTGGACGACGAGGCCTTCCCGGCGGTGGAGCTGGCCCGCGAGGTGGGCACCCTGGGCGGTACCGCGCCGGCGGTCTTCAACGCGGCCAACGAGGAGTGCGTGGAGGCGTTCCTGAAGGGGCGCCTCGCTTTCACGGGAATCGTGGACACTGTTGCCAAGGTCGTCGCCGAGCACGGCACGCCCGTGCCGGGAACTTCCCTGACGGTCGAGGACGTCCTGCACGCGGAGGACTGGGCCCGTGCCCGGGCCCGCGAGCTGGCGGCGGGCTGACGGCGGCGGGTTGACGGCGTGGGCCGTTTCCGGCCGGGTGCACCCGTACCGGGTGTCCGGCTGGGCGTGACTGCGGTAAGACAAGACGACGAGCAGAGCGGCATGACGGAGGGCCAGCGGTGGCAATGGTTTTGACGGTGGTCGGCATCCTGGTCTTCGCGGTCGGGTTGCTCGTCTCGATCGCCTGGCACGAGCTCGGCCACCTCTCGACGGCCAAGCTGTTCGGCATCCGGGTGCCGCAGTACATGGTCGGCTTCGGCCCGACGGTCTGGTCGCGGAAGAAGGGCGAGACCGAGTACGGCTTCAAGGCGATCCCGCTGGGCGGCTACATCCGGATGATCGGGATGTTCCCGCCGGGTGCGGACGGCCGGATCACCAAGCGCAGCAGTTCCCCCTGGCGCACCATGATCGAGGACGCCCGGGAAGCCTCCTACGAGGAGCTCCAGGAGGGCGACGAGCACCGGCTGTTCTACACCCGCAAGCCGTGGAAGCGCGTCATCGTCATGTTCGCCGGGCCGTTCATGAACCTGGTCCTGGCCTTCGGGCTGTTCCTGACGGTCATGATGGGCTTCGGCGTCTCGACGGCGGTGCCGACCATCGGCTCGGTCGCCCAGTGCGTGGTCAAGGCCGGCTCGCCGACCGACGTGTGCCCCGCGGACGCGCCCAAGACCCCCGCCAACGAGGTCGGGCTGCGGCAGGGGGACAAGGTCCTCTCCTTCGGCGGGGACCGGATCCGCGACTACGACCAGCTCCAGGCGGACATCCGGAAGTCGGCCGGCCAGCAGGTCGAGATCCTGGTCGACCGGGGCGGGCAGCAACTCGTCCTCAAGCCCGTCATCGCCGTCAACGACGTGCAGAAGTACGACGGCAACGGCGTGCCGCTCAAGGGCCAGACCGTGCAGGCGGGCTTCCTCGGCTTCACCCCCAAGCAGGGGGTCGTCCAGCAGAGCTTCGGGCAGTCCCTGGACCGGATGGTCGGCATGGCCGAGAACGGGGTGAAGTCGCTGGCCGCGCTGCCCGGCAAGATCCCCGGTCTGTGGAACGCCGTCGTCGGGGACTCCCCGCGTGACCCGGACTCGCCGATCGGCATGGTCGGCGCCGCCCGGGTCAGCGGTGAACTGGTGAGCATGGACCTGCCCGCCAGCCAGCGGGTGGCGATGTTCGTCAACCTCCTGGCCGGGATCAACCTCTCGCTCTTCCTGTTCAACATGCTGCCGCTGCTCCCGCTGGACGGCGGCCACATCGCGGGCGCGGTCTGGGAATCGGTCCGCCGCCGATTCGCTCAGCTGTTCAAGCGGCCCGATCCCGGCCCCTTCGACGTCGCCAAGCTGATGCCGGTGGCGTACGTCGTGGCCAGCGTCTTCATCGGTTTCACCCTGCTGGTGATGGTCGCCGACCTGGTGAACCCGGTGAAGATCAGCTAGAGCGTTCGGGTACGGCGGGTGTGCTGGGGTCCGGCGCCGTGCCGTACCGTGGAGGCCGGGTGCGCGATCTAGGCGCGCCCGGCCTCGGCCGTCCCACTGGCCGGGCGGTCGACCACACCTCAACCCCGGGGAACCCTGCGCACATGACCGCGATCTCGCTCGGTATTCCGTCCCTGCCGCTCAAGCCGCTCGCCAAGCGCCGTGTATCCCGGCAGATCATGGTCGGCAACGTACCGGTCGGCGGTGACGCTCCCGTCTCGGTGCAGTCGATGACCACCACCGTGACCGCGGACATCAACGCCACGCTGCAGCAGATCGCCGAGCTCACCGCGTCCGGGTGCCAGATCGTCCGGGTCGCCGTCCCCACCCAGGACGACGCCGACGCGCTGCCGATCATCGCCAAGAAGTCCCACATCCCGGTGATCGCCGACATCCACTTCCAGCCGAAGTACGTCTTCGCCGCGATCGACGCCGGCTGCGCCGCGGTCCGCGTCAACCCGGGCAACATCAAGGCCTTCGACGACAAGGTCGGCGAGATCGCCAAGGCCGCCCGGGGCGCCGGCGTGCCGATCCGGATCGGCGTCAACGCCGGCTCGCTCGACAAGCGCCTGCTGGAGAAGTACGGCCGTGCCACCCCCGAGGCCCTGGTCGAGTCCGCGCTCTGGGAGTGCTCGCTGTTCGAGGAGCACGACTTCCGCGACATCAAGATCTCGGTCAAGCACAACGACCCGGTCGTGATGATCAACGCCTACCGCCAGCTGGCCGCCGCCTGCGACTACCCGCTGCACCTCGGCGTCACCGAGGCCGGTCCGGCCTTCCAGGGCACCATCAAGTCCGCGGTGGCCTTCGGCGCGCTGCTCGCCGAGGGCATCGGCGACACCATCCGGGTCTCCCTCTCCGCCCCGCCGGCCGAGGAGATCAAGGTCGGCAACCAGATCCTGGAGTCGCTCGGCCTGCGCCAGCGCGGCCTGGAGATCGTCTCCTGCCCGTCCTGCGGCCGCGCCCAGGTCGACGTCTACAAGCTGGCCGAGGAGGTCACCGCCGGCCTGGAGGGCATGGAGGTGCCGCTGCGCGTCGCCGTCATGGGCTGCGTCGTGAACGGCCCGGGCGAGGCCCGCGAGGCCGACCTCGGCGTCGCCTCCGGCAACGGCAAGGGCCAGATCTTCGTCAAGGGCGAGGTCATCAAGACCGTCCCCGAGTCGAAGATCGTCGAGACCCTGATCGAGGAGGCGCTCAAGCTCGCCGAGCAGATGCAGGAGGCGGGCGTCGAGGCCGGTACGCCGACCGTCGTCGCCGCCGACTGACCACGCAGGGTCCGCGCGGTGCGCCGCGCGCAGTCTTCCGGAAGCGGGGTCTTCCTGTGGCGGACCGCCCCCCCGCCGGAGGCGGGTTTCCCGCGGCCGGTGTACAGTCGCTTATAACCAACGGACGCGGCCCACAACCACG